>JAEUSE010000169.1 GCA_016788805.1 Candidatus Doudnabacteria bacterium | reverse complement strand
AGTAGCAATAATAATATGCGGGCCAAACTTTAAAGCGCGCAACTGCTTACCCATAGCTTCGCCGCCAATGAGTAAAGCAGTTTTAAGGCCAAGCTCTTTACCAATGCGCTGTAAGGAATGCTCTACCTGTACGGCAAGCTCACGGGTGGGCAACACCACTAAACCCATGCCCTTATGTTGCACTAACCGCTGAATCATGGGAATGCCGAAGGCTAACGTTTTACCGGTACCGGTTTGGGCAATGCCTAGCACGTCCTGCCCCTGGGTAGTTATGGGCATAGACTGCGCTTGAATAGGAGTAGGAGTAGTAAACCCGGCTCGATTCAGCATGGCTAAAAACTTTGGCTCTATACCTAGGCCTTCAAATGTTGGCTCGGCTTCTGACGCCGGGCTTTCTGACTTCATTGTTGTACTTTTCATATATACGTCTTCTTTCAAGCCTTGCTCTAAAGGTGCTACGCAAAAAATAATAATAAACGCGTATTACTTCTTTAAAACAGTATTTAGTTACAAGGCTACGGCAAGAAAAATAAACCCATATAGACCATACAAACCAACCACATGGCATGTGTGAATCACGTTTTCTCACCCTCCGAGGTGAGAACTATTTTCACCGTCTTCCCTTTCAAGACTTGTACGAAAGGTGTCTTCTTTGTACGTTTTGGCTTAATGCGCAGAACGGAGGTATATAAAAAGTTGTTCCACATTCAGACGGAACAACCAATGTACCTACAGAAGAATGTAACTTGTTTTGATTATAGCATAAAACGAGTTACTTGTCTAATACGTCACTATTTACTGATTTTCTCTAAGTATAACAGCTCGCAGCTGATATTCTGCCATATCCACTTGCATGTCTACCGACACGGGAACCCCCTCCGCAACTAACAGTTGCTTTTGCAGTTGCGGCGTTGCCTCAAAGCTGCCTTTAATAGAGATATACCCCTGACTATTAATAACTCGCCACCACGGTAACGTGTCTATACTCGACGCGCGCAAAATGCCACCCACCTGTCGAGCCGCCCTTGGGCTACCGGCTGCTGCAGCCACCTGTCCGTAGGACATAACTTTGCCTTCCGGTATAGCCTGAATTATACGAATAACTCGTTCTTTAAAAGTCATAAATATAGTAGCAAGTAAGGAGTAATAAGATAGAACCAAAATACTGCCTAGGTTGGGTATATGCTAATTACTTTTTACTTATTACTCATTACTCCTGATATTTGGTACTATACCAATAATGAACATTCTTGAACAAGCGGGCCTCGCGCACTACCTTCGACGCACCAAACAAGCCTTAGCGCCGCAGGCAATCGGCCGCGTGGCAGCGGAATACGGCACCCGATACGACGTGCTCACCCAGAGCGGCATAGCCTCTGCCGTCGCGACTAAAACATTCATTACTAAACTAAACCAAAACCAACGCCCCAAAACCGGCGATTGGGTTACTTTTGAAACCATCCCCGGTGAACATAAACTTAAACTGACCGGGGTCTTACCTCGATATAGCGAACTCAGCCGAAAAAAAACAGGCAAGCGGCTGGAAGCCCAAACCATTGCCGCCAATGTAGACGTGGTATATATAGTGGAGAGTGTTACCACTCCGTTTGACGCACACCGAGTAGAGCGGTTCCTTGTAGTACCCGAAGTAGCCAAGGCACGAGCGGCACTCATACTCACCAAAACTGATACGCTCAGTGAGGCCGAGTTAGAGACGTATATGCAACAAGTTACCACACACTTCCCCGCGCTTACTATTTTACCCACGAGTATCACCACCGGTGCAGGCGTATCTGCTCTTAAGGCAGAGATCGCCCCGGGACAAACAGCCACGCTTATTGGCCCCTCCGGTGTCGGCAAATCAAGCCTCATTAACACGCTTTCCGAAGGAGACACACTTGCAACTGCGGCAGTCCGAGAGGGCGACCAAAAAGGTCGACATACAACTACTGTGCGAGAGCTCCTGCTTATGCCGAACGGCGGAGTTATTATAGACACCCCCGGCATGCGCGAACTCCAACTCTGGGGTGAAACAAAAACTTCGCTCGATACCGCGTTTGCCGACATAGAAACACTCACCACACAATGTGAGTTTACCAACTGCGACCACGCGCAAAGCCGAGGCTGCGCGGTGCAAGAGGCTATATCGCGAGGCACTATTACCCGGGCCCGCTTTAACAGTTACCTAAAACTCAAACAGGAACTGGCTCACCATGGTTCCAAAATTTCTTACGAAGCACGATTAGACAAGAACAGGCGAGAAAAGAAAAACGCCGCTCACACGCGGGACACCGTGCGCCGCAAGCGCGGCAAGAGGTAATATGCAGCACACTATACTTTTATTTATTGGCAGCCTACTCCTGCCCCTCATAGTCCTCAGACCAATTCTACAACGGGGCTCCGCAAAAGTTGCCGCGGGCGGCGAGTGGAAAACCTCGGGTTGGCGCACTCATCACCACCACTTCGGTGTGGTATTGCTCACCGGAGGCCTCCTTATTATGCTCGCAAGCACCAACAATCCGGCAAGCGTCATCCCCACCGGAATCGGCCTGGGTTTGGTGCTGGACGAATTTGTCGCTTCCCTATTTCTGCCGCACGAGGAGCCACAAGCGGCCCGCCTCTACCGCTGGTCCCTCCCTTGGACCATGCTTATATTCGGTAGTCTAATCGGCCTCCTACTTATACTCGCAGAACTCTACGCAAACTAAAAAAAGTCCGCCGACAGCGGACCTGTT
>JAEUSE010000168.1 GCA_016788805.1 Candidatus Doudnabacteria bacterium | reverse complement strand
GAGGTTAGGGTTGTGTCTAGGGGTTGTTTGGTGTTTAGGGCGGTCTGTGTGGCGGTGGAGATGGGTTTATTTAGGTCGGTGGTGTTGTCTACATTTGCTAATCCTACGGCTGTTTTATCTAGTGTTTGCCAGGTTTTATCGCCACGGTAATATTGGGAGGTTGTGCCGGTGGTAATTGTTGGCTCTTTTGCATTTAGGGCAGTCTGGGTGGCTGCGCTTATTGGCTTATTAGCATCACTAGTGTTGTCTACGTTTGATAGTCCAACATCTGTTTTATCTAGTACTACTGTATTAGTTTTTCCATTAACACTGTCAACTGGGTAGTCTATCGCGGATATTGCGTTCGTAAGCTGTGTAGGCTGCACAGCTGTATCTGCCTTTATGCCCTGGGCGGCCGTTGCAAAAGCGGTCGCGTCTGCTGCTGCTGCTGTGCCAAGGTCTGCTACGTTAGCCTTGAGCCCCAGCGCGTCGTAAACGGCATTTTGGCTTGGAGCGACGCTTGTTACGCCGTCAGTTATAGTGTCCGCTACAGCACCGCCGGAGTTATGATAGCTTAAACTATTCCAGGCTGTTACACCATCACCTATTTTCAATCTTTTGGTGTCAAGCTCATACCCTTGCTCGCCCTGAGCAAGTACAGGATTTACTGTAGACCACTCAGTTGCCGTGCTACGTCTTATTTGTATTTGTTGAGCCATTATGCTTGTCCGCCGTCTAGGTTTATTTGATTATTATAAATTGAATTTGCATACCCGCCATCAATATTTATGTTCATCATGGAAAACAACTTAGTCCCCCATGAGCCGACTAGTTGTTGATACACATTACCATTGTCGGTATCGATATACATATCGTTGTCAATATATGTATCAACCGGGTAGCCAGAGCCCGTATATATAACAGACCCACGTATGCCTGCCTTTCCAATACGCTGGACCTTCATAGAGTTTATTCTGTTAACAACTCGTATCGATTTTGAACGTTTGTTGAGTCTTATTATGTGCATTATGATATGTCTAGCGCCTCACACACTATAAAATCAGGGAACTTATCAGAACAATCTTGGCACCCATCTTCGGGAGATGGGTACTTCTCTACTCGCCCCATCGAATCTTCTATGTTTATCTGGTAGCTATAATTGCCAACAGGTATCAGCATTTCGTCCTCAGATATGTATATAACGCCAACGCCATCGCTTAGACTACAACTCTTGGTAAGTATGTATGGTTGGCCTGGTACGCCTATATATATTGATGCCGTAACACTTGTAACATCTCCAGAGTCTATCTGTAGTGATACTGGTTCTTTATAACGCGTAGTTATAGAGTCCATACATTCCTTTTTGTTTTTATAAGTTTTGTAATGCTGACATCATCTCTAGATGCCTTAGACACTATTTTCTTGGTTTACTCCAATAAAAAGTAGCGTTACACATAATCGCTGTAGGATTTATCTGTGTCTATATTAAGTATACCATAATTACATGAACATCATAAATCCGCTGGTTGTTGGAGTGTATGAGAATGACCCACTGGTCGTCCATGTTATTACTGTATCAAGACCAACTGTTGTAACTGTTCCATTTGTCTGTGAATAATTGCCAAAGCTACCAGTAGGGAAACGAAGTATAACTATCCCGGACGCACCGTTCCCTCCATCTGCTGCTGCTCCACCCCCTCCTCCGCTACCAGTATTGGATGTTGCATTTCCCCCTGTCTTTGTGCTGGAAAAGGATCCTCCAGCACCAGCCCCACCAGCACCAGCACTGCCTCCAGTGCCTCCACCACCTCCACCACCTCCAGCACGAATAGTACTTGTACCATTTATGTCTGATGTTGCTCCAGACCCGCCAGCACCACCGATAGTGCCATTATTCCCATTAGCCCCAATACCAGCAGCTCCACCTCCACCACCAGCGTTTGACGTTGAAGTAGTGCTACCTCCAGCTTGACCAGTATCAACAGTAGCGCTGCCGCCAGATGCTCCTGTCCCATTTCCACTCGCTCCACCGCCACTGCCTCCTGCCTGCCCAGGCCCAGTAGTAGACCCACCTCCACCTCCGCCTCCACCAGTAGCAGATGCTACCGAACCAAATGAACTATTCCCACCATTACCACCGTATGCACCTCCAGTAGTTGTTCCTGCGCCGCCTCCACCACTATTTCCGACTGTTACTGTATGGCTCCCGCCAGGAATCAATACTGATGTTTTTTCTATGTATCCACCAGCTCCTCCGCCACCTCCATGCGAGCCATTGCTACCACCGCCACCACCGCCACCGCCTACAACTAATAATCTAGCCGTTGAACCTACCGCTCCATAGACATAGAAACAAACGTCTATAGTGGCGATTGAAGCCCATGCATTCGTAATAGAGTTATCATAAACTGTTCTACAGCCCATATGAGAGCCAGATGTATTCTGTCCTATGCTCAGACGGTTGGCCCCAGTAAATGTAGCGCTTGAAGCGTCAATGACAACTGCATAGTGTGTTCCTGCGACAAGCTGTATAGAGCTTGAAAAAGTAAATGTTATAAGTGATGAAGTTGTTGATAACGTTGATACATCAAGAGTATTAGATGTGATAAGAGCAGACCCTGTGGGGACGCAACTGTTTGTGCCATACGTGCCAGTCACGTTAAACAGTTTAGCTGTCACAGTACCTGTTGGTGAACCAACTTTCGCAACACGAAACTGAACATAATCTAGGTAGCCACCATTGCCCGTAAATATTTGTCCTACTTTA
>JAEUSE010000167.1 GCA_016788805.1 Candidatus Doudnabacteria bacterium | reverse complement strand
AGAATAGTCCACTAATGTTTCGAAGATACTGGATTAATAAGTAGGCAATGCTTACAAGCACACCTTCACTGGCGCCCCTGTGCTGCAAGAAATAGGTCCCCAAAACGACAGCGACCATCACACAACAACACAAGCTAGTACAAAACCACTTATACTCATTTAATCGGTTGTTCCGATTATATAGAGCATATGGCTCGTCAATCTTCTGAGCGACAGCTCCAAACACCCACCGTTCTACTCTTAAAATAATGACGGTGGTGATTTTACTGACGGCATCGTTAATACCAGCAGCAATCTTGTTGTCAGCATGATTCAATTCTTCGTACTGGCGCACTAAAACTTTATCAAACCGGATTGTAATCCAAACCGTGGCCACTATCATAACTACAATAGTAGCGGCGGCAGGTCGGCTCAAATACACCAGCACGATGTAACTACCCACCAAACACACCAACGCATAGATAATTTGAAAAATGTTCTCTGCAAACGCCAAAAGAGCGTTTGCCCCTTTTTCAATCTTATCTATGGTGTCGCCTGAGTGGTGGTCGCGGTGCCATTCGAGCGGCAAAGTCATAACCCCTTGCAACAGGTGCTTGCGATAATTGGCTCGTACGCGAAATGCCACAGAGCATTCAATGACTCGCGCAGGACCGTGCAATGACCAGTCCACAAACACCAACGCAATGGAACAGCCCAACAGTATAAACAAGAGGTAAATACTGTGGTCGGTCAAACCTTCTGCCTGAATGATTTGAATCATTTTTGACCAAATATACGGCCCCGCCAAAAGCTCGATGCTTTTTGAGACTATAAACATGGCCCAGTATTGGATAATCTTACCTCTGCAGCCATCGGCGTAATGCCATACCTTAGACAGCAGGTAGAGTAATGGATTACCATCTCTAACGGCAACCCACCCGTTAATTAAGAGTCGCATATTGGCCTGGACAAGCCATTTTATCACCATGCCAACAAACCAGAGGACAACTGTCCAGCAATACAGGATGGTGAGCCTGCTCGCTTTTATCGATTTCATGGAAAAACCTCCTTGGAGTTTATCTTTTGTATCTTATTTTAGTATTTAAAAACCCCGGCGCATGCCGGGGTTTCGTGAACAGTCAAAATTTACGTGTGGTCTAGACGGTAAGTCTATACAAACGTAAATTTGGCGCTGGCCATAAACCGACGGCAAAAACTTCCAAAGCTGCTAACTTTGGATTCCCCTCAAATATGCGCATTTTCAGTAAATTCTTCATGTTTTTACGCTTATTTCTGGCAGGGATTAATAAAACAATAGTTCTGCCGTGCTATTGAAAAAGCATTGTACGGGAATAATAGCTACCCGTCAAGGCCGACTTCCTGGCTATCTCGCTCGTATACAAACGCTGTCTCCTTTGTTTCTGGTCTTATATAAAATACGGGCTGAACTAATCGGTCCAGATGCGCCCGTAAATCCGGTTCTGGCAAAGTTGTGTGAAGCATTTGTAAGAACTGCCATAATACCTCCGCGTCGTCATAAGCTCTGTGCCTGGATGCGCAGGCAAAGCCATGCCGTTCTATAAGTACCGAAAGGTTATGTCGTTTGTGTTCAGGATAGACTGCACGTGAAAGCCTAACAGTGCACAATCGAGGCAGGTTAAAACCATATCCGAGCCGCTTAAACTCGGCCTTCAAAAACGCGTAATCAAACGCGGCATTGTGCGCCACAAAAGTTGCGCCTTCAAAAAACTCCAGTAACGTATCTGCTACGTCTTCAAACGCTGGCGCACCAATTAAATCTACATCGCGAATACCGGTCATGCTCGTAATAAACTCCGGGATATCCTGTCCCGGATTTATTAAAGTCTTATACGTAGCCACCACTTCGCCATGCTCCACCCGAAGCAAACCAATTTCAATAATCCGACCAAGTGCAGGACTTGCCCCGGTGGTTTCTACGTCTACAATAGTAAATACTTTATCTAACATGTCTGGGTATTATAAACCACAGATGCGCAGATAGCACGGATTACGCAGATTAAAATCCCTTTCCGCAATGCGGAAAGGGATTATCTGGGTTATCGACGTAATCCGTGCTATCTGCGCATCTGCGGTTTACTGAATAATCTTATCAATCAAACCGTACTTCTTGGCTTCGTCGGCAGACATAAAGTTATCGCGGTCGGTGTCCCGCTCAATTTGCTTTTCGGTCTTGCCGGTGTGCTTGCCTAAAATAGCGTTCAGCTTGTCTTTGATGCGTTTAATCTCTCGTGCGCGTATCTCTACATCTGTTTGCTGCCCTTCGGCACCACCCATAACTTGGTGAATCATTATGCGTGAATTAGGCAAGCTATATCGTTTCCCCTTAGCGCCCGATGCTAATAAGAGCGAGGCTGCACTGGCCGCTTGTCCGACACAAATTGTTACCACGTCGCTCTTAATGTGCTGCATAGTGTCGTAAATTCCAAACGCGGAAGTAACTACACCACCGGGTGAGTTTATATATAACTTAATATCACCCTTACCCTCTGCGTCTAAGAAGAGCAGCTGAGCAATAATGGTGTTAGCTACTGCGTCGTCTATGGGTTCACCCAAAAACACAATCCGGTCTTTGAGCAACCGACTGTAAATATCATATCCGCGCTCACCAGTAGGAGACTTTTCTATAACGTACGGGACTAAAGGCATAGGAGTAGCTTTCAGGTTCTAGCTGCTAGGTTCTAGGAAAGCAGGCAACGAACTATTACTAATTTATACTTATAGTACCAAATAATTATCACTCACGCAAGCCGAGTGATAAG
>JAEUSE010000166.1 GCA_016788805.1 Candidatus Doudnabacteria bacterium | reverse complement strand
ACACACAGGGGGTATGCAAGAGATTTATTTTAAATGCCGCTCTACCTAGACTACAAAACAATCGCGCCGGCAGCAATACCGGCGCGACACTCAGGTGTTCTCACTATTTGTATAAATCCACCCTGTACAAATCGCTATACCCACAGGAACTGCTGCCCAAGGCTCCAAAGTTAGAAGCGAACATAGCAGCGGTACCATCCCAATTCACGTTAATACGCGGAGTGGCACAGTAGTTAGAAAGATTCCTGCCACGATGGTGGGCCAAACGGCGGACTTCTCCTGTCAGCACGTTTACCATAAATATTTCCTGGCGGTACTTCCACCATGAACTGGTAGGGTTTACCGCGGACAGTGCGTCGGCGTTAGCGCAGCCGCCCGTAGCCGAGTATATTTCCGTATCGACAAGTACCCAGTCCCGAAGCGGACCTCGGGCAATAGCCGAATAGTGAGTATCGTCACACCAGCCAAGCGAAGTGCTATCTACCATCTTTACCAATGTTTTATTTGCTCCGGTGCGCACGTTGTAGGCATGAATATTTCCATCATCGCCGGAAGGCTTCACAAAATAGGTCTGCCCGTCCGTGCCGGTCATAAGCGTCCCATGGTCCCCTCCTTGGTTCAAAAAGGTAAACCCGCTGGCCGAGACAGTTTTGGCCGCGTGGTCAATCGCGTGCCATCGCTTTACTGTACCGCCGATAACCGCAAAGCCGCTACCGTCTGTCGCCATGGCGACATACCCGTCACCAAAGTCTGCCGGAGTACTCCCGGCGTACAGTACAGCGTTAACTTTGTCGTATACCCGAAGACTGCCACCTATATTAAGCACAAAGTACCGACCGGACACGTCTATATTATTTCCCGTACCGCCTAGGGAACCAACTGTAGTGCCAAAATCTTTCACAGTCGTCACCGTCCCGGTGCTTACACGCAACTGCAACAACTTGGTACCGTTGTATTCGGAATAGTAATACACATCCGGATCAACCGGGTCAAAAGTAGCATCCGAAACCATTCCGGGCACACCGGAGTACACGACACTGCCGGTTTTCGCATCGATAATTTTTTTACCTGAACTAAATTCATGAATATATTTAGTCCCGTCGGCATTCCAAAATCCATTTCGTCCGTAAATGACTCCGCTGCCGCCGTTCGGATAATCGGCGCTGAGCCTGGTTATTTTACTGCCAAACACCGGATCTATATAACTTTGTCCGACAGACAAAAACCCGCTCTTATCCGGAGAAAAACCACCGGGAGGAGAATACGCATAGGCCCCGCTTGTAGGCGGCGCGTACACAGCACCGGTCATACCACTGGTCTCAGCAATACCCGCAACACTTCCGGTAGAGGTAGTTGGAGGCGTAGTAGTTGCTATGGTAAACGTACCGCTCGCCGCGGAGCTAAGTGAAATACTAGTACCACTGGTTAGCAGTGTAACGGACTTTATTCTGTAAGTACCCGGAGCACTAATAACTGCGGAAGGATTTACGGAAAACCCAAGCGGCTGGACTACACTGACCGACGCTCCATACGTCTGTTGCAACCAAGTGGCTGCGTCAGTCCGAGCAATACTAC
Organism: Candidatus Doudnabacteria bacterium; assembly: GCA_016788805.1. Classification (GTDB taxonomy): domain Bacteria; phylum Patescibacteriota; class Doudnabacteria; order UBA920; family UBA920; genus JAEUSE01. The sequence continues at coordinate 1,211 of JAEUSE010000166.1, read as the reverse complement.
GAGTAGCTTGCTGCGTGTATTGCTGGCCCGTAGCAATTTGCTCGTATACCACATTGGCTATACTATCGTCCGGCGAAGTAAACCAACCATAAAACTGCGTAGCAGACAGCGTATCGCCGTACCCATCTCGCACAAGCACCGGAGCACTCACCCCAACCGTCACGCTCTTAGTTACCGACCCTGCGCTGCCGGTAGCAGTGAGAGTGTAGGTGGTAGAAGCAGTTGGAGTAGCAGTTTTGGAAGTTGTACCGGTAACCGTCCCAATACCCTGGTCTATGGTGAGGGTTGTTGCGTTGTTGGTTTGCCAAGCAAGGGTTACTGCAGTACCTGAGGTAACTGTAGTAGGAGTTGCGGTAAAGGAAGAAATAGTTGGGAGTGTGGCAGGAGGAGGCGGAGGGAGAGGTGTTTGGGTACCCAAGACAAAGCTCTGAGGACTGCCGGACAACTGCACATTCTTGCTGCCATCACTCAAGTCAAGTGCCCACACCCAAACCTGGTGGCTTGTGCCATCTATATATGTGCTCGGAATAGGACAGTTAAACGCGTGATTACCCACGTCGCTGCGAGTATCACCGGCCACACAGGAAACAGGGGCCGCGCCGCTCGTTCCTGCGTTATTATCGAAATACATGTGGACTGTAACGGGTTTAGTAGGGTCGCTATTATCCTGCGCCCAGCCAAACACCGTCGCAGCTCCTGCATTTACACCGTCAAAGCTACCGGTGGGAGCAGGGTTTGTAGATACCAGACCCGTCACAAATGAACCACGAGCTGAGATTGCTTCTTTTTCGCCAACGCTTGACCGCACTCGGAAATAGTACCGCTTACCGGCGCGTAAGTTATTTAAAGTAACCGCATGCTCCGTAACACCACCGGCACCCACTTGAGTACTGCCAAACCGTGTCGTCGTACCGTAGTCCACCACAGAACTGGATGCCTGGTCCGTAGTCCAAGCAATAACTACGCTGGTAGCTCCAACGCTTTGAGCACGCACCGCGGTCAAAACCGGCGCAGTCGTTACTTCTACTGGAGGAGGCGGAACAATATCACTCACCGAAACCGTCACGCTCTTAGTTACCGACCCTACGCTGCCGGTAGCAGTGAGAGTGTAGGTGGTAGAAGCAGTTGGAGTAACAGTTTTGGAAGTTGTACCGGTAACCGTCCCAATACCCTGGTCTATGGTGAGGGTTGTTGCGTTGTTGGTTTGCCAA
>JAEUSE010000165.1 GCA_016788805.1 Candidatus Doudnabacteria bacterium | reverse complement strand
ATCGGCATCGATTTTGTCGACATCGGCGACCTTGGGAAGTTGTAAGCGGCGGTAGAAGCTACTGCTACTTTCGCGAACAACATACTTCTTGGTCTTGTCCTTTTCCTGCTCGTGCTTTTCGGCACTGATAACAAGCATATTGCCATCGACATGTACATCAACATCTTTGTCTTCAAAGTTTGGCAGGTGAGCTTCAACTACTAGCTGCTTATCGTCCTCTGTGTAGACATCAGTGGTTGGCAATACCATACGCTTGGTAGGCATAAGCCAATCATCGCCAAAGAAATTGCGCTGCAGAGCTTGCAGCTCGGCGAACGGGTCAAATGGTACTAGTTGTGTCATAATTATATCCTCCTTACTGTCTTATTTGCGTCCTGCAGGGGCGTATCCCCTTGCACATCCATAATACAAAAATTGGCACTCTCCTGTCAAGAGTGCCAATCATGGTTTCTCTGGAGTTCTGGTTGTACTCTCAGGAAAGATTAGGTAGTAACTGCTCACCCCCTACCCCAGCAGCGCCAACTGCTGGAAGTACTCGTTAGGGTACGTGCGCCACGTAGTGGTGCACAATGAGAGGACAGTAGCTAATGCGCTTGCTCCTTTCTCTGTCTTGCTGCCAAAGCTGCGTTTACGCTTGAGCACCAGTTGCCGCAGATCTCGTTCAGCTCGGTTATTGTCGCAGGGTGTGTCTTTTGGCAGGCAGACGAATAGCCTATCTTTGCCAGCACGGATGAGCTGGGCTTTTAACTTGCGTAATTTGTCTGGTTCACCACTAGCTGGCACTGGCCGTTTGGCTAGTGTTTGGGTTCGTCGCCACAGCTCAGTGGCTTGGGTTGCCCGAACGACTGCGTCGTACGGCTCCTGGAGATATGTTCGCAAGTCTTGGTAGATGGTCGCAAAGCCTTCATACCACTTCGTAACATGTGGCAGCTGTTCTTGTGGGAGATTGGCATTGTAGCGTAAGTCTCGGATAGTACGGTACAGATGTACCCAGCACAATTGCTGGCTGCCTGGTAGTGTGCGGTAGGCTTGGTAGTCGTCGGAGATATGGACGGCGCTGCCGTCCATGCCGTGCAAACGCTTAGCATGTGGAGCTCCGCGACTGGTGGCGCAGTGAAATAAGGTCTTAGGGCTGTTTGCTGCACTCATGACCCAGGCGTAGCCAGCATTGTCTGCGGCCTGGATCTTCCACGGTGTTTCGTCGTAGTGACGAATGGGTGCAGCCCTAATGTCACTCTTCAGTTGGTTGTAGGCTGGCAACCAGATGCGATGCTGTTTTTGGAGTATGTTGGCAATCTCACCATCCGACAAGCGCACACCGTACAAACCCAGCATGAGATTGGCTACCTGTGCATAGCTGAGGCCAACCACGCTCACTAGATGGGTAACCAGTAACCGGACATTGGAACCGAGGGAGATCTCGGCTCCGCCGAGGTCTGTGTTGTTGCCGGTCGTGGGCTTACCGCACCGGGCACACACCCCTCGACTAATGACGTACTTTGTAACAAGATGGGCTTGGTAGTCTGGTGTGAGTTCAGGCAGCGGAATGTCTTCTTCGTAGCGGTCGTGAGTAGACACTGTGTCTGGGTCGAAGCTACCACCACAGGTACAAGTAGCAGGGAGTGGCATCGCCACTTCGTCAGTAATAGCCGTAGCTGGGGGAATGGGGCGACGGTAGGAGGCTTTGGTGCGGGCTTGTTTTGGGAGTTCGGACAAGACCGGAACTACCGTTCCGGTCGGTGGCTTCTTCTTTTTGCCAAAGACCATCTGCTGTAGTTCGGCTATTTGGATAGCTTGCGTTTGGTTTTGGTCAAGAGCTTGCTGGAGTAGCTGCCGTAGCTCTTTGTTCTCGGTCTTGAGCTCAGTAGTGACTGTGTCATACGTAATCTTGAGTTCGATATACAGGCGTTTGTAGTTACGACCTTCAGTGAGTCGTGTCTTAATCTCTTGATCGGTGAGTTTTCTACCGTACATGTTTGTTTTATTTAATCCTCAAGCTAAAGCTTAGCTCGGATGCTTGTTCGGGGCAAGGGGGTGTGAGCAGTTACATTAGGTATTATTGACGTAATAGACAAGAAAAAGTACCATATGCAAAAATCGCCTCGAGCTCCACGCAACAAAGCTGCCCTACAAGCACACCAAAAACCAACTCATACCATTGCAGCGCTTGTCATTGGATTCTGTGTAGTGTTGATTAGTTTAGTGTTGGCCTATGTGATAGGTAGGGATTCGCCAACGCCACTTAATTACGCTGACTGCACGAAAGCCGAAGGTAGTCGAATTTCAAAGACATTGCCTCATTCTTGTACGACTAAAGACGGAAAGTCTTTCATTGACTCTTCTGGTAGGCGACCATGCGGGCGCTATGGCTATGCTAGCAATGATCCGACTCGGGCTTGTCAGTAGCGAATACGATCCTATTACACATACCCTAGCCGCTTGCCTAATTGTGAGCTTTGATGGGATTCGGGTTAATTAATTGTGCTTGTGTAGTTCAGGATGCTTCTGCCGGAGTTGCGCTAAAAGATAAAACGACCCTGTTATGACGCGGGTGTCCTCAGGCCTATCTATAAAGAGTTCGTAGGCTTTATCTTGGTCGGTGACAATTTCATGAGAAACGCCAAACCTATCGAGCACCGCAGCAATCTCGGCAGGCTCGATAGATTTGAGCGGCAAGTCTTGGCTATGCACAAACGTCGTTACTATGACATGGCCAGCGTATTGCTTGAGGAGTGGTGCGAGGTCGTGTATTTCCTTTCCCTGCTTAAGCGCCAGTAAAACGACTGGCTTGG
>JAEUSE010000164.1 GCA_016788805.1 Candidatus Doudnabacteria bacterium | reverse complement strand
CCTAGCCGAAAAAGTTGCTGCCGCACCGGCAGATGCCAGCGGTGAGTACTTCCACCTAGCGCTCTATAGTTTTAAAGACGAACTCGGCATGCAGCCCAAAGACATGTTTAGCGCGCTCTACCGCCTGCTCATAGGCAAACCTAGCGGCCCTCGCGCCGGCTGGTTCCTTTCCATACTGCCACGCGACTGGCTAGTCGACAGATTGCAACTGAAAGGTGCAACTATAGCGACTAGTGACAGGCAGCAACACATTGAAGTCGTAACTGAAGCTAAACTTACAGACAACATCAGCTTCAAAATAAGCGATGCCATTCTACAAAGATACCCGGAAGCATGCGTAGGTTACGTCGTAGCCGAACTACCAGGTACTATATCGGACGTTAGTACAGATTGGTTGGAAAGTGCTGTGAGCTCGCTGAAAGAACGTGGCATAGCTGCCGAAAGCCTGTCGCAGACTCCCGAAATCGCCGGCTGGCGACAGGCCTATAGTGGCTTCGGGGTAAAACCCAGCAAATATCCTTGCTCAGCCGAGGCCTTGGCAAAGCGGGCTCTGAAGGGTAGCCCAGCACACGTCAGCCCAGTCGTTGATGCGTACAATGCAGTATCTATCCGCCACCTCATACCGATGGGTGCTTTGGATCTCGATAAGGTCAAGGGTACGATTGAAATGCGATATGGCAAAGCAGGCGAGCAAGCAGATTTACTCGGTTTCGACGCGCCAGTAGCAGTCGAGCCAACACATGTTGTATATGCGGATGACGGCCAGGTCATAACCTGGCTCTGGAACCATCGCGATGCCAAAAGCACGGCCGTAACTTCATTAACCCGTCATGCAGTCTTTTTCGCCGACAGCATATCCGGAGCAAACGCCGTAGATGTGGCTACGCATGAATTAATCAAGAAACTGACTGCTTTAGGTGTACAAATTATTTCATCTGGATATTTAGGTGCAAAGCAGTAAAATATTTGTAACCGGTTCATTTTCATCAAAAGTAGGAATTGATGCAGTACATTTGCCTGAATACATTCAGCCAGAACGCTTGGGGATAGCTGGCTTGGATGAGCTGAGGTTGGTTCAGTGCATTGCACGGATGATTTTCCCAGGCAAAGCAGAACAGCAAAAAGTGCTATTGAAAGAGCTGGTGCCATTAACAGCAGTAAGAGAAATAATCGGTCGTCGAATGTCGGTTAGTGCCAATGGTTTTTACGCGCCTAGCAGAGACCTTTCGACTCTTGTGGCATATAACAACGGCATCAGTCTCAATGGAGTACCGAGAGGTCTTGCGGTCGTGAGTTTTAACGGTCGGGCTGACGCTCCGGCGGCCATATTAGTTGAGTATGGCCAAGTCGCAGATGTTCTAACTAACGGCGCGCATGGAACCGGTACCACTCCGGCTATGGCTGAGCGCTCCATAAGCCCAATTACCGTCTTGTGCGATAGGGGGGTATTGATAGATGTTTCTCGCATCATGTCCAAAGGAACGTATCTGGAATGACCATATCTGACGAACGGTTTCATGAGCTGATAGACAGGGCGTTCGATAGCTTGCCAAAAACTCATCGTGATACGGTGAAGAATGTGGCCATTGTGACAGAAGACGAGCCAACCGAGCAGCAACGTGAGGAATTGGCGCTGCGCTGCGATCAAACGCTGCTTGGGCTGTACCAGGGCATTCCCTTGCCGGCCAGACAGGGTAGGGAGCCGCTCGTACCAGATGTGATCACGCTGTTCAAGAACCCGCTTCTCAGCCACAGTTACGACGAGCAAAGTCTATATGAAAATATACGCCACACCCTGTGGCACGAGGTAGCTCACTATTTCGGTCTCAACCACGCCCAAATCCATAAGCTCGAACACTAGTATTTTATAATCATTTATTGTATAGTGCAGCTTATGGCAACTGAAGCATTATCGGCCGCTCGCTATGCGCTTGAGACGACCGCTACAGCACTAGAAAGTATTCAGCAGCTTGGTATACATAGCGAATGGGGCGATCCTACAGGATTAAGAGTTATTGCAGATAGCTTTGGTGTAGAAAGTGAATTTGAGTTGGCCAGAGCAGGCAATCGAAGCGGTTTACGAAGATTCGTTGCTGTCATGACTGAGCTAAGCGGTAACCCAGTTGACTACTCTCAACCTGAACCTGGAGCGCTTGTTTGTGTAGAAGCACCTATGGTTCAGGATACGGCAGAAAGCGAAGCGCGACTGTATGCAGTGTATGACTTACGACGCGGGCCTGGTACTGAGTACATCATACGAATTGGACCTGAGGGCAATACATCGGTAGATTTACGGCAGAAAATTGGTAAAGACGGGATCATTGGGCTGCCAAAGGGTTGTATCTTAACATTATTCCAGATTTTTCCTGCCCAAGGACAGGCCACTATAAGTGACCAACGCCAAGAAGCTCAGCGAGAATTGTTCGATAAAATTACGTCGACTATTGCAGCAGATAGACGGAGTGGTAGATTCAATAAAATGGTTGCTAAATTGCTACCTTTATTTGCTAGAAATACTTAAAACCAATAGGTTGCAATGCTTGCTGCTGGGTGACACTTTTCGCGATCTGTTAGCGGGAAGCCCTAGGCGTTTACTCTTGGTTGGTAGTTGGGGCTTTGGGGGTTTCGGCTGGTTTTTTGCCGAGGTAGGCGGGGCGGACTTGGAAGAGTAGCCATACGCCTATGGCGGTAAAGAACATGCTCATTACAAAAGATCCTAGACCTTGACCATCAATGAAAAGTGATACTACAGAATACGCAATGTTTAGTAACATAACGTAAAATAGTAGATCCCAGCCT
>JAEUSE010000163.1 GCA_016788805.1 Candidatus Doudnabacteria bacterium | reverse complement strand
CGGGTTTATACATTGTTCATTCCCTAACCAAACTATGGAAATAGCCAACCGTAGGTATGCCCACGTAACCGATGCACTCCTCCTTTTTGTGGACGTGGCTAAAGTAAAACCACCCATTAAGTACGAGGTAGCGCTGAGCGGTAGAGAGGGGACCTTTCCTCACGTGTACGGCCCTCTCAACGTGGACGCAGTCTACGCTACAATCCCACTCGAGCGAGACAGTGACGGTGTGTTTATAGCACCTGATAAACTTAAAACGCTTTTGCTACTTTAGTATCCTGTCTGTATGGTACCTTTTGAACAATTCCAAAGTATAGTAATGAACATAAGCGCTATAGACACAAGCGCAGATCCAGAGCATTGGTCGACAGATAATCAATTGTGGGGTCACTGTGCTGTAGTGTCTTTATTGGCGCAGGATTTATATGGCGGAGAGCTTGTACGACATTCGTTAGAACAAGTACAGGGATATGAGTACTTACGGTCTCATTATACTAATCAACTACCGGATGGTAGGGAGTTTGATTTTACCGCTCTTCAATTTTCTACCGGGCTACCAGAAAATTTACCGCGAGAAGTTCGTCCACGAGAACGGGTGTTGGCTCATCCCGACACAAGACGGCGGTATGAGCTGCTTAAGAGCCGTTTCTCAAGCTAAGCTGTCATGAAGGTGACCACTGCAACCAAATTATAATCCTATGATAATTTATCTATGCAAGAAATTTTAGAAAAATTGGAGTTTCTGTTTGAACGGTATTCTTTGGAGCACAGAGCAACTACGCAGCCGTACTTGTACAAAACCGTGCAAGAGCAGGTGCCCGGGTATGTGTACAACCCGGCGGACAACCTAATTCGAGAAACACTCATGGAGCACGTTGGTTCTTTGCCGGTGGTGGGAACGGCTCTGTACCCATACATTCAAGACCTGGAAGTAAACTTGGGTGACTCGCTCACCATGTTGGCTATTCACGACATTGGCGAACTTACTACGGGCGACGAGAACACATTTACCAAGCAGGCGAGTGCTGCTGACCCAGAGTACCACGCCGGTTTAAAATTGCTTGACCCTTACTACCACGCCATATACACCGACGTAGAAAATAAAACCAGCAAGTCGGCCAAGTTTGCTAAAGCAATAGATAAAATTACTCCAGACATTTTTGACTACCTCACCCCGGCAGAAATAACTAAAGTACGCTTTAAACATTTTGTCGGGTTAGAGCCAGACCAAATAGTAGACGTTATAGTAAAACATAAACGTCCCTACATGCTCTGGAACCCCTTCATGACTGAGTTCCATATTCACTTAACGCAAAAGATTGCGGAAAAGTTGAACAATTAAATTATTGTTGTGGCGACTGTATGTATAATATGTCGATATTTTGATAACTATGGATACCTATTCCACACAAATTGAGCGGTTGAAAAGACACTATACGGCCAGCCTGAGACATTATGACTTGATTTCCTTCTGGGATTTGTCTAACGCCCTGCGTATTTGGACTGAATACAAGAACCGGAATGAGGAAATGTTTCTGAAACCATTATTTATTCGGTGGGTATTTACTAAGGAGCTAAGGGATACTTTAAAGGGTGCGAATTTTATTTATTCGTACTTACCCGACGGTATAACTACCTATGCTCAAGATATTCCCAAAGATACTAGTAGAAATATCATTTATGGACCCAAGATATCGGGTGACTTTTCTGCTGCTACAATGGTTAAGCTTGGAGACGACGGGGGTATGACTGTAGCAGAATACCTTCTATCGTATAAGAGCTTTAATGAAACACAGGTAAAGATTCTCAGTGATTTAGCAAAGACAGTGCCATTTACAAGAGTGAATTATGCCGAGTATATGAATTCCTCAGCAGTTCATTACAGATTTTCGGACGTGGATACATTTGCAATATCTAATGATGTATTAATTAAGCGGATTGCTAATGAGTATAATGCGAGCCATGCTGGGGATGGGCAAGCAGTAAGGTCGAATAATATGTATTCTAAGCCGGTGGGAATGCTTATGGAGTATGGATGTGCCAGTCTACCTTTGCCTTATTTCTTGTTACTGCATATTGCCAGAAGCATTATTATAGCCTTCGATAGTCCTGCCCAAAGTGGGGATTGTTTTTAAAGAGCGTATTATTAATACAGCGCCGTCACGAAGATGACCATCACAACCAAATGTTTAAAGGAACAATTGTAGAAAATAGTTTAAGCGATGCGAGTATTCTTCAGGAGCTACAGGTGGAGAAGACGTGGCAGGCGGGGACGTGGGTGTTGCACGATGTGTTGGTGGCGCAAGAACAGATTGCGGAGCTTTCAAAACACCTTGCAGACGGTCCCTGGTACATGCATTTTTGGGAACCGGGACAGGACGAGGTACTAGTTGTTTTTAAAGATAAGATTTTTACCATCCAGCACTCAGACAAGTCCACCTGGACCGAAGCCATTGCCTACGGTAAGTCTTTGAGTATACCGGAAGCACAATTAGATTTTTTGGTTGAGTAGTATGAGGGAAATATATGTAGGGCTGGGTGTAGTGTTGGGGATTATTCCCCAGTTTATGGTAATGTGGGGGATATACAAAAAGACAATGAAATTGTCTTTTTCAACTTACTTTATTTGGTTTGTGTTGAACTTAATTATTACCGTAGCGTCTATAGTTGAACGTGGTAATTACTATTTGTCGCTCTCCTTTGTGGCGCTGAATTTACTTATTGCTCTCATGGTATTGGCGGCTGAGCAGAAAGTGTCTTTCCCGGTGTGGGAACGGTTTCTCACAGTGTTGTGCCTAATTTGTATG
>JAEUSE010000162.1 GCA_016788805.1 Candidatus Doudnabacteria bacterium | reverse complement strand
AGTAGTGGAAGTGCGACGTTTTCTAAGGCGGTCAGTTCCGGCAGGAGCGCATAATCTTGAAACACATACCCAAGTTCCATAAGTCGGAGCTTGGTTTTTTGGTTGATGTTTAGGTTGTTGGTAAGTCGGTTGTCTAGATAAATATTACCTGAGGTGGGCTCATCAAGTAGGCTAATTTGATAGAGTAGGGTGGATTTACCTGCCCCGGAAGGGCCGATAACAGAAACAAACTCGCCTGAGTCAATGGAGAAGCTTAGGTCTTTGAGAACTTGTTGGCGGAGCTCGCCGGTGCCATATTCTTTTATAAGGTGTTCAACGCGAATCATGGGTTAGTAAGTAGTAATTAGTAATTACAAAAGAATCTAACAGGTCATAAAGCTATAGAAGCTTGTGAAGCTATGGAAGCTGCTCTAGCGGCCGAGGATAGAGTCTAGGGTGTTCCGCCGGACAATGAGCGTGGCGGGAATAAAACCGGCAAGTAGGGTGACGACTAGCAGAATACCAACCCGAATGGCCGACCCGGAAGCGGTAGCGGCCAGTACCCCGTCGGAAAACGGGAAGTCGATTGGGTTGGCGTCGAAGTAGGGTTTTAAGAAGCCGAAAGTAATAATTAACCCCATAATGGAGCCGGTGATGCCGTAAAACAGGGCTTGAAAGACATAGGCAAATTGAATGGCGCGCGGTTCTATACCAATGCCTTTCATAATCCCGATGAATTTTCTGCGGGTGACGGCGTTAATAAAGATGACGATAAAAATAGTAATGGAGGCAACCACCAGCGCAATACTGGAGAGTGCATTACCGAGAATGTTAAAGGTTTGTTCCACATCGCGCAGGAAAGCCGGTATCGCCTCGGCAGAGGTTTGTACCCGGTTGAGTCGGTCGCCCATAAAGGTCTTAATTGAGGTAAGCGCGGCCGTTTGCGCGTTTGGTTTGGCGTTAATGGCTATTTCTTGTACTTCCCATTCGTTGGCCGTTAAAATTCTCCTCAGACCAGAATCCACCACGAACATACGTTGGGAAATTTGGTCGACTTTGCTTTTGACCAGTCCTTTAATAACGTACTCCTTAGTGACGGGTTCGCCTTTGGGTGAATTGAAGGTGGCGCGGACTTTGTCGCCCACGGATACTTTTTTTAACAGTTCCAATCCAGGTATATCTACGTCCGCGAATGAAGAGTACTCTTTAATTAAATTGGCGCCGATAAGGATGTAGTTATCGTCACCGGGCTTCAGCATTTCACCTTTGATAATAAATTTGGAAAAGCCGGTGAGACGTTCTTCGACGACTGGATCAATTCCGACAATGGCACCGCCCGCTTGGTTGGCCTTTTCTTTGCCCGGAGCATTTTCGCTGAGCGAGCCGCGTACCGTCGCCAAGCTGGAGTAGCGCGCCGAGAAAGCGGCGATATTGGGGTCGGCTTTTAGGTAGGCCAAAACTTGCGGGGACTCCTCAATATATTCGCGGCCGGGTCGGGGAGTAATGAGAATGTCGCCAGAGTAGTTTTTGCGGAATTGTTCAAACGAGCCGGTAAGCAGACCAACCAAAAGCCCTGAGACCACGACTAGGTTTAGAAAGGTAAGTACCATAATAAACACAATCAGTATCGTGGTCCACTTGCTGGAGCGGCGAATTTGCCGGTTAGCCAAAAACCAGCCAACTTGCATTGGCCGGAGAAAACGGTGTATAAAAGCCTGGTGAAATGAACTCATATGCAGCTCATTATACCAGGCGGGGTTCTCTTAGGCAATTGACAGGGTTGCTTGAGTTTATGTTTATTGGTGCAGTGCCGGAGTATTTTCATCAAATTTGAGTGCCGGCACAGACCTGATTAGCCTGTGTTCTCCTCGCGACCGAAGCGCGAGCATTACGCAGGTGAGTACGCCAACACGTCCTATATACATGAGAATAATGAGAATGAATTTACCGGCCATGGTGAAAGTGAAGTAATTACCCGCTGGACCCGGGTTAAAACCGTGGCCGATAGCGATGGCCGGACCGATATTGCCCAAGTTGGCTATGGAAGCAGCAAGGGCGGTGCCAAAGTCTAACTGGATAACATCGCCATTGCTTGTCGTACCCGTATGGGAGAATATAAGGAGCAAAATACCTCCCGCGAGAAAAATAAGATAATAGATGGATAGGCTTGCCACCACTAGGCCGGCTTTTTGCCGTTATACTCCGTGCCGTCTACGGTAAAAGTGTTATCTTCTGCGCCATAGACGAAGTTATGGATTTGTTGCTTCAGGTATTTATAGGCGATGATGAACCGAGCCACTTTGGGTCCGCCAGCGGTGGAGCCTACCATGCCGCCCACTAAGAAACAAACGAATAGTACCCCAATAGCCTCCACCGGCCAGTTTACAAAGTCCCAGTTGCCGAGACCAGTGGTAGATATAATGGTGGTTACGTTGAAGAACGCATAGCGCAGTGTTTGCTCAATGGTGGGGTAGAAATGGTGAATTTTGAGAAAGTAGGCAATGAGTAATGTGGTGCCGATGATGACAATCCAATACCAGCGGAGTTCGGAATTTTTGAATATGCTCCAACGTTTTTTGCCAAACAAGACGACGTACCAAAGACTAAAATTCATACCCGCAAAGCCCATGAAGATGGCAAGTATCCATTCAGAGGTAGTGTTTTGTAGGCCGCCGGCAATAATGTGAGTGCTGGTTGCTTCGTTTGGAAGTCCAGCACTTTTGTCGTAGTTGCTAAAACCGCCGGTGCCCATGACTGACATGGCGTGCACCACTGAGTCAAAGGCGTTGTCGTGCCAGTTTGGATAGGGGGCTGTGCGGAAGTAGTAGC
>JAEUSE010000161.1 GCA_016788805.1 Candidatus Doudnabacteria bacterium | reverse complement strand
TTTTTTTGCAAACTCCGCCTTTAAGCCTAACTTAGTGAATAATATTTCTCGTAGTTGCGTAGGTGAGTTAATATTAAATTCCTCCTCCGCTAGCGCGTGAATGTCTTTTGTAAGACTCTGAATGGTTTTTTCTGCCTCATCCGACAACTTTTTTAAAAACGGTACGTCTAATAAAACACCTTCTCGTTCCATGGCTGCCAGTACGGGCACCAGGGGCATTTCTATATCCTGGAAAACCGAAGACAGCTCGTCTGTTTTAAGTCTTGGCGCAAATAGCTCGTACAAACGGAGTGTTATGTCTACATCCTCCGCCGCATACCACGACACTTTCTCAGCCGGAACCTGGTCCATGGTAATAGCTGTTTTACCTTTACCAATAAGTTCTTCTATCGGCTGCATTTGGTAACCAAGCTCGTTAAACGCCAGGGAGTCTAGCCCATGCTGACGAGTTCCCGCATTCAGCAGATACGAAGCAATCATGGTATCAAAATATATACCCGAGAGCTGGATGCCGGCGTTTTGTAATATGTGTTGATCGTATTTAATATTATGACCAATCTTGCGCAGACCGCCCTCAAGCAAGTTCTTAAACTCGCTGTGTGTCAAAACCATTGCCGCCGGGATATAATACGCCTCCCCCGGAGTGCAGCAGACCGACACCCCCACCAACTCGGCCTCGACTGTATTCAATGAAGTGCTTTCGGTATCGAGCGCAAACATTTTTTGTTTCCTAAGCTTTACCACCAACCCGTCAAGTTTTTCTTCCGTGTCCACCAGCTCATATTCTTGTTTTCCAATTTCACTTTTTGTTATTTTCGTTGTCTTTACTGCTTCGCCTTCGATACTATCCGGACCCTCAGAACCTCCCTGTACACTTTTCACTTTCAACTTTTCGCTGCCTGAATACCCCTTCGGTAATTTATCTACTAAGCTTTTAAACTCTAAGGTCTTAAAAAGTTCAATGGTTTTGCCTAAATCCTGTGCGTCAAAACGATAGGCGGGCACTTCCACCTGCATAGGTACGTTGGTTACGATGGTCGCCAACATATACGACTGCCTCGCCGACTCCTCCTGTTCCGTAAGCAGCTGTAACACCCGGGGTCTGATAGTACTTAGCCTCGAGCTCTTTGTGCGTATCGCCTCATACAAGGCATTTATTGAACCGAATTGTTTTAACAAATCAATAGCACCCTTTTCCCCAATACCCTTGACCCCCTTAATATTATCGGAAGGGTCACCCCGCAACGCTTTATAGTCCACCATTTGACTGGCGGTTAAACCAAAACGCTCCACAATTGCCGCTTCGTCGTAAATAGCTACATCTGACAAACCTTTGCGAAGAGTATAAATATGTACGCACTTATTTACCAGCTGCAAAGTGTCCATATCGCCGGTCACAATCATGACATGGCAGTCATGGCCTTCCTGCTCGCACAGCTCGTGCGCAAGTGTCCCTAAGCAGTCGTCTGCCTCAAAACCTTCTTTTTCAAAAATCGGAATTTGCAAACTCCGCACGACCTCTTTAACCCGGGGAAATTGGTCGTACAGTTCTTGGTCAGCCTTTACCCGCGTACCTTTATAATCCGCGTAGACACTATGGCGAAAAGTTGGCCCGGCTAAATCAAAACAGCACGCAATGTGGGTGGGTTTCAAATCTTTTATTGCTCGAAGTAAAATCATGGTAAAACCGTAGACCGCGCCGATGGGTTCCCCGGTTTTTACCACGGTTAAACCGGGGATAGCATGGTACCCCCTATGTACGAGGGCATTGCCGTCAATTAACATATACTTGTGTTGCGCGGATTTTTTTACCATATACTGCATTATACTGGATTCATATATATTCTGCGATGGCCGCTCAGAAAGTCAGGGTGGAATGGGCTTTTACGTACAAACATCGTATACTGTTTGCATGTTTACCCGCTGGTTCCACAATCTTTCGAAAAATGCGGCGCTCCTACTCGCGCTCACACCACTCTGCCTCCTACGAGCGTCCTCAATGCCCAGCGTGTTAGGATATGATTATGGCTTCTACCGTTACGCGGCCCTACACCCGAGCCTTTCACTCAACGCAATCTTTACCGGGGTACAGGGCGGATATGCAAACATTTTGTTTCCCCTCCTGCACGCCCTGCATGTACCGGTAGATGTTGGACTTATCGCTTGTTTATATCTTGCCGCCATCGCACTCGGTGCCACACTGTGCTATATTTTACTACCCTATTCAAAAACGGCTGCTATCTGCGGGGTTCTCCTCCTCGCCTGTTCGACAATACAAAGCGAGACTTACAACATGTTTCTCTGGAAAACAGTCTTAGCTCTACCGCTACTACTCATGGGCCTTCTTGGATTGGAAAAGAAAAAATACATACTACTCGGCGGGGCACTACTCGCACTCATACTTACCCACCGGACCACACTCATAGTGCTACTGCTGGCAGTTGGCTTGCATATATTCATTCGACTAATTACGACAAGACGCTGGCATTATGTACTGTACGTCGGCTTAGGGCTCGGCCTCCTTGCGCTGACGTTGGGTGATTCTTTAGGAGCCTGGTGGCACATTGTTTTCAGCTCTGCCAATGGCGACGTGGTCGCGGGTATATTCTTCCACAACCAAAATGTCCTTGTCGCGTTACTGCCTATAAGCCTCTTAGCGCTCTACGGACTCTCAACAATGGTAAAACAAAAAAGTACCCCCGCAACTCTTTTATTGTTTGTGGGTATTAGCCTGGGCTGGATTTTTTTAAGACTACCGTTTTACCACCGCTTTTATATTTATCTGGACCTAGGTCTATTACTACTCGGGGCTATC
>JAEUSE010000160.1 GCA_016788805.1 Candidatus Doudnabacteria bacterium | reverse complement strand
GTTTTTGCCCAGGCTTCCAGCTCTGTACGCTGTGCCTCCATAGCAGCCTTGCGTTCTGCTTGGGTTTTGCCTTGCATAGCTTCAAAGTGTGCCTGACGCTTGGTTTGCAGCTCTTTTTGTTTCGCTACAATCAAGTCCTTTTGCGCTTGGGTAATTTTTCCAGCGGTAACCAAGTCGGTTAAGCGTTGTTCCGCTTGCGCTTGCATTTGCCGCATATGCTCTTGCCTCTCGGCGTCAAACACTGCTTGCACATCTGCCTGCGGCACACCAAACTTTTGCGCAATCTTCTGCACTAAGCTAGACATTTGCGCGCCCGGAGCACTTGCGGCTTTCGCACTGTAGGCACCACCGCCAACGAGCAAGGCAACGGCGAGCGCGGCGGTAGAACCGTACGCAATTTGTTTTTTAGATATTTTCATGTATATTCCTTTCATTTAATATTGAACGGTGGCCAACCGAACTCTGTACACCTATTACTACAAAAAACGGTGCGCAATATTTCAAAAAAATACCGCTTCATTTTAAGCGGTATATTCCTACTATGGCTGCATACGGTGCCGGGGGTGTCGCTTGCCAAAACCATGCATTTCGTCCGGCGCAAACCGCACCCCCGCCGCCCGAATACTGCCTCGATCCACCGAACCAAATACCAGTACAAAGTCACCCTCACGCACCGCCCGCTCACGAGGCAACTGAGTCGTGGGGGTTATATACACTAGAAAGTCTGCTCCTTCTCTCGCATTAAGCAAAAAACTTTCTTTGGCCAAGTCATTCACAAAACCAGCGTGTAAAGCATGACCCGGCCCAGCGTCAAAGTTTTTATATAGGCCACCCCAAAAAGGAGGTTTGGCGCCATTGTGGACCTGGCGGTACAACGAACGGTGTAGCGGCGTAAGCGCTACAGCGTAGCCAACCACAACTACCAACAAAGCAATCCCCGCCACCGAGTAAATCGCCGGTCGGCGGTAGGCAAAGCCGAACCGTTTTACCAAAAGCTCCAGAACCACAACGGCCGCGACCACGCAACCTACTAAAACCCACGGCACTATCAACAAAGCCGACCGAGTAGCCGACAGGCCAAACCCCGGCGCAAACCACGCACCCGAAGAACGCAAACCAAAAAACACTAAGCTGCTGGTATATATAACCAGCAAGACCAGGACTACCATAGCTACCGTGAATACGCCCACCCGAAACACAAAGTAAGCTCGCGAAGTTGGTTTAATCTGCCCGGAGTTTATTTGCTCCAACACGTTTTGGCTTATAGATTTCTTTTCTTCTTCACTCATATATTATTCTTTGGCGTATAGTTTACGCACCGCTGCTTTAGCCCGAGCGAGGCGTACCCCCACCGTAGAAGTGGGAATACGCAACACGTCGGCTATTTCCGCGTAACTTAACTCTTCGTAAAAATATAAAACCAGTACTTCCCTGTACTTAGCATCTAACTTGCCTAAACACGCGTCTAAACTATTGCGTATTTCTTCCTCCCGCACCCCACTGTCCGCCGTTTCCTTGGCGAACAAATGTGGGAACACAGTGTCCGAATCAAAAAAAGAAAACGGTTGGCGTTGGCGTTTGGCTATGTAGTTAATAAACTCATTGTGCGCTATCCGGTACAGCCAAGAAGAAAAATGACGACTCGCGTCAAAGCTATGTATGTTGGTATAGGCTTTTAAAAACACGCTCTGCACCTGGTCTTCCGCGTCTTCCGCGTGAATTAAGAACTTTCGGGCATAGCGGATTAACTTGGGTTCATAGCGCTGCATTAACACGCCAAACGACTCCGTGTCGCCCTCCTGGACCCTCTTGGCTATGGCTTCATCCGTCAAATCCGTCATACTTCTACACTATACTACAAGCTCATACCACAAATATTTCACACCGCCCCTACAACAAAACACACACCCTAAGTATGGTGTGTGTTTTGTGCATGTGCTATTCCACCACCAAAACCGCGCGGGCGGAGGAATGTGCATGATCGTGCAAACCAAACGTGCCTTTCCGTTCCGGTTTGACGCTGGCGTTTTCTCCGGGCTTTACCTCCAAAACAAACTTCCCGTCCGAAACTTCTCTGTTCCCTTTGTGAATAGGATGCGGGTCGGCGGCTACTTCCAACACCTTATCGCTCTGGTTGTAGTACGTAATGGTGCTCCCACTTGGTACTTTGACGCAGGCAGGTAAAAAGGCACGCTGTGAGGTGTAGGCAATGCTCGTTACACCCGTCGCGCAATCTCGCGCCACGACCGGCGGCTTCGAGTCCCGCCACACCGTGTAGGCGAACCCGGCCGCGGCCACTACTAACACAACTACTACCGTCCAAATAATTTTCTTCTTCATATAATTATGTCTCATTACTTACCGGTAACATCATCTTAACATTACCGAAACGGAACATAAAGCCAATTTTCGCTTACATTATTCCGGTACACACTTTCTCCGCATATATACAAAACCGCATAAGATTGACTGAACACCAACTTGTATGTTATAATGTTTGGTCGTTTTCTGCCAAAAAAACTGCTCACCGGTGGGCATTTCTTTTGGCCGAATACTACTCGAGCCAGTCCTTGAAACGCGTATTGCACGCGTCTCATAACCACAAACAAAAGCATACAGGAGGAAATGTAATGCTATCAGCGCTCGGACTCGTTGTGTTTATTCTTGGCTATGCAGCAATTGCGGCAGAACACAAAATTAAAGTCAGTAAAACCGCCACAGCACTGCTCACAGGAGTAACACTGTGGCTGCTGGCTGCTACCAGCAAAGACGTCACACAAGACCTAACCCACTCGGGTTCGGAGATATTCGACATCGTCATGTTTCTACTGGCCGCCATGTCGCTGGTTGAAATCTTGGTC
>JAEUSE010000015.1:1510-10128 GCA_016788805.1 Candidatus Doudnabacteria bacterium | reverse complement strand
TGAGGTAAGTTCCAATTCATGGGTTAGATTATTTCGATGGCAGGTATTTGTTTCCGCGCGCGCGCCGAAGGCGGTTCTCCTTGGCCTATCCGTACGAGCATGCGAAGACTATCTACTGGCGTTTTGAATACGTTCGCAATGTTTTCGTAAGCGCCGATGACTAACTGTGACTGGTTGCTGTTCAGGCTTGTATTGGGCTCGTTTACCAGTCGTTGGTACAGATAAACTACTCCCGCGACCGGCTGCATGCTCAGGCCGAGGCTGGTGGCGGTAAGCCATACTCGTTGTAAGACTGAGCCCAGCTTAATATAGCTTTCGGGCGTGTGCTCGGCGTTAGTAAACAAGATGAACGCGCTGGCCTGCTTGTATATTTTAGCATTTTCTTTGGCAATAAACGCGGGTAGGTTCAATCGGTTGAGTATGCGCGCAATCGGCCAAAAGCTATACAGCTTGAAAATAAGTAATTGGGGCGGTAGGAGTTCCATGGTTTTCACATAGAGCCCATTCCCCTTTTTTTGTTCTTGAGCGCCGGTCCAGCGTATCATGTCAAAAAAATAATCGTGGAGAGGCTTGTACTGAAGCATAACCCGCTCTGCTGTGCTTACCGCGCGGGCAAGTTGTTCCTTACTTCCTTCTGTTTGCTCGAGAGTCAGTGTAATGCCTTCGGTGTTTACTTTCAGGAGCGCTTCACGCTCAATAGCCGTCAGGGGTCGGGTTTGGTACGGCTTGCGATTGGTGTTGCGTTGGTCAATGTATGGAGCTAAAAAAGTATTTTCTACTTTAGACGTCTCTATAAATCTAGTCTTTGCAACGAGGTTGTCACGGGCACTGTCTGCCCGTAACTCAATCTCTGCCCGATAGCCTGCTGTGCCTGCCAGTAGTCTTATGTTTTCCAACAAAGCTCCGTGGGCGATGTGTGACCCTCTTTGCTGGTAGTTAAAAATTGGGTTGTCGTTGTTGGGTAAATTGTAGAGCGAAAGAACTTGATCTTTTTCTGACCACACAAAATGCCAGGGCTGTGAGTTATCCCCCGACGGGGCTTGCACCGCTTGCTGTAAAATTGTAACGAGGATGTTAGTTTCCATGTTTTTAGCGGCGTACAATTTTTGGTTTTCGGCCGTGTTCAAAATAAATTCCTGATTCAGCCTTAATCGGAAGCTCCATAATCGCGTTTGCGGGAACCAGTTGTACCTGCGGCACAGCTCGTGCTCCTAATTCATCATACAATGCTCTGTATTCAAAAGACAGCCGACTTAATCCTTTAACTAACGCCGTGGTAATTTGCTCGACTGTGCGCCCGCCCGCTTTTTGCTTCGGTTGCAAAGCTATTTGTACGTGCAGTGCTTCTTTATGAGTTTTGGGGTCTAGTATTTTGTATAATAAGAATTTTTCTTGCACCGGTAGCTCGTCTGCGGCCAAAATTTGCTGTATATGTTCGGGATGTACGTACATAGCGTAAAAAACTACACTTACATCTTCTCTGCCTGCGAAAATTAAAAACGGCCAAGGCAAGCTGTCCGAAACATACTTTCGCTCCCGGGCGGACAACCGAAGCGCGTTCGTCAATTGCATGGCCGTACTGCGACTCAAGCTTTGTCCGAAATCTCCCGGTATGTACCGTACTAAGGGGGTGGCCGAATCAGCGGTAAAAGCGAGCTTGTCGTTTATAGTCTCAACGTAATAGTTTTGAGGGTTATATTGAAAAACCCCAAAATTGCCGCCCGCAATACCTACCTCTTGTGCGAGCGCAGGGTTCTGTTCAAGCGCTTTTTTCAGAATTATGGAAGCCTTTGTTTCCGTTGCCACAAGACCCAGATCAGCCAAACCGTAAAATGAGAGTACGGTCTCCGGGTGAGCAGACTGTTTGGTATAGGAAAGTACTTTTTGCCTCCAAGTTTCTGAAAAACCGTACCCTGCGGTAACTATGCGCAAGTCTTTTGCCAAGCCATGGGCGGCTAGTTTTGGCAGTATATCAATTATAAAATCCGGATAACCGAATAGAACCTTATGTTTAAATTGCGGACCTAACTGGGCTATGGTATGTATAACCTTTTCCTGGTCGGCCCCCGGGGTGACCGAAGTCACTCGTAACCGCTTCCGTTGGCCCACGAGTTTAATCGCATCGTTGGTGAAATTACCACCAACCCAAATGCCCATGTAAAATGCAGTGATGCACAAGAGAGGCTCTTGGGGAGTAAAGCCAAAAACTCGAGTAAAAACAAGTTCATGCATATCCGCACCTGCTTCTTCCGCTTCCCGTCCTCGAAACCAAAAAGTGGGTTTGCCGGATGAGCCGGAGCTAGCGTATGCAAACGGCGGTATGCGGTTGTCGGAAAAGAAATCCTTGAGCGGATATCGTTTTATGTAGGCCGATTTAGATATTGGCGGTAAATTTTGAAAGAAAGCTTGATTGGGCGTAGTCGGAATTTTTATTCCGCTATCCTTTAAAAATTTTACGTAACTTTTAGTTCGTAACGCGTGCCGCAATACTCGGAGTGCGGTAGATGCATTGTTTGCTTTGGTCATAAAAAGGTTAGCTCCGTGGTTGGCTAAAGACTGCTTTCATTTGTTCCGCAACTGCTTGTCTTTGTGCAACCGACTCCGGCGAGTTGTAACCGGACACAAGCGTACTATCGAGTCCGTATTCGTATCGTCCCGAGGGTAGGTCTGCCTTATTGGCTATGGCTCTGACCGCGTATGCAATGCCCGCGCCTGCCATGGCGGCGGTGGGGCCAAGTTGTGGTACTGCGATTATGGTCCGGCCGATGCTCATGATGGCTTGCTGCATGCGGTCCGTAAGGAAGTCGGGGCCGACAATTTTAGTTGCCACTCGGAGCCACTCTTGAAAGGGCATGTGGCTCACAATGTCTGTGGTCACGCCCGGGACAAGTCCGTGAAAAAACTCTCGGTCTGGCTCTAGGTCGAACCGTTCAACATCAAGAATAACGCTGTCGCCGTTGTCTGTGGCCATAATGACCGGAACTTTCGCTTTCCGACATATTTCCCGAGCCTGAAACTTGAGGGCCAGATTATCCATTTCGTCCACAAACACATCGAGCTTGGGTTGGGTGATAAACTGTTCTAGATTTTCCGCGGTAACCCCTTCACGCCACAGCTCAAGCTGCGCGTCCGGATCAAGTTCCCAGACGTAGCGGGCGGTAATATCGGTTTTGTTTTGACCTACGTCGGGTAGGCCGGCACTGATGCGGTTGAGATTGGTAATTTCTAAATCGTCAAAATCAGCAATTTTCAGTTTTCGAGGCCCACCGCTAGCCACTAACGCACGAATGGCTGATGAACCCACGGATAGGCCCACTACTCCAACAGCGCACTCACGGTATGCGGCTTGCTCGGCTTCCGTAATAATGGTTCGGTTGCGCGCGGTTCGAAGCTTAAAGTATATTTGTTCGTCTACCGTGCGCATTACCACGTTTCGCCAGGGGTAGTAGACAAATCGTTCCGGTAATTGGTTACTTTGTATAAAGGTTTCCAGTAAAGCCGGTCGACTTGGGTCTTCCCGCTTTAGTTCCGGGTGTTCAATACTGAACAGTTCTTTTAGGGCGCTGGTATAGGCATCCACTACCGGTACCCCATCGGGTAGTTGGTTTTGGTTTATGACTTGCGGGGCAGTAATCGGTCCATTCATACAAAATATGTAAATGTTGGTTAGTTTTCTTGTAAAGCAAAAATAAGTTTTTCTAACTCCGGCTGGAGGCTACGGTCTTCGGTTACGGTCCGTATATATGTGCGGATTAAACTATAATGGTCCCGTGTTTTGGCGGAAAGCTTTGTTTTAACTTTCAGGACATCAACCGCTTGGGCGAGAACAGTCATCTCTATAGCTAGTAGGATGTAGGCATTTTTAACCACCGTGTGAGCAAGTAAGGCGGCGTCGGTGCCCATGCTTACTAAGTCTTGGTTGTCCGCATTGGTTGGAATGGAGTGTACGGTATGCGGGAACGCGGCGGTTTGACTATGCGCGGCGGTAGAGGTTGCGACGAACTGCAACCCTTGCAAAGCCAGGTTAAGTCCCGGAGTTTTGAGATTTAAGAAGGGTGGGAAGGACCGGTTGGTGTGCTCGTTTAGAAAAAAGTTAATACGCCGTTCGGTTAGCAATATTAGCTTGGTGAGCGGAATTTTAAGCTGGTCGAGCGCCACCGCGATATAATCCCCGTGAAAATTCCCGCCATGCAAAAACATTTTGCTGTTCGGGTCATAAATCGGATTGTCGGTTACGGCATTGAGCTCCACTTCAACTATTTGTTTGGCACGTTCAGTTGAATCGTACAAGGGGCCAATTATTTGAGGAATGCACCGGAGTGAATAAACCTGTTGAATTACTTCTGAGAGCTGGGTAACTTCGGCGGCGTCCACGCGCGCGCGTATGTGCGACCGGTTTCTTATCAGCCGGGAGCCTTTAATTGCTTCTCGCAGGCGACGGGCAATTTCGATTTGGCCGGGGTGCGGCCGGAGCGCGTGCAGCTTGGGGTCTAAACTGTCCCCATAAGCTCCCACCAACTCGAGGGCCAAAGCCCCGTTTAATATAGCAAAGTCTAAAATGCGCTGGGTATGCCAGACCACTTCGGCGCCTATGGCAGTCATCATGGCTGTGCCGTTTATGAGGGATAACCCCTCTTTTGGCTGTAAAGCGTATGGTTTAAGGTGGGCAGCTTTTAAGGCTACAGCGCTGGATTTGGTACCGCTTTTTGCGTACACATTTCCCTCCCCAATTAAGCCTAAAGCAATGTGCGCAAGCTGTACCAAATCACCACTGGTGCCTACGGCGCCGTGTTCATATACGACAGGAGTAATATGGGCGTTTATACAGGCGCACAAATGTTTCACCAAGGCGGGTGTAACCGCGGAATTGCCCCTGCAAAGGGTGTTGAGGCGGACAATCATGGCTGACCTCACAAATCGTTCAGGCAAAGCGGCGCCGACGCCGGCCGCGTGGCTGCGTATGAGGTTATATTGTAGGTTAATAAGCTCTGACTTGGGCAATACTCGGTTGGCCAGGGGGCCAAAGCCGGTATTTACACCGTAGACTGGCTCAGATTTGACTCTGGCCATGAGTGATGCGTGTTGATTTTTTAAGGATTTTAGAGCTTTTGGGGATATTACGGTTTTGATTTTTTTGCTTTTTACAAGAGTCTGTAAACTTTGTACGGTGAGCCGTGTGCCGTCAATGTGCGCGCTCGCTTCTGACATGGGGTGCTGGATTTAATAATGACGTAAGGGCTTGCTGGGAATGGCCGTGTGGTTTTTTCAGAACCCCTTACTTATGCTAGTATTATTATAGAACATCTAATCAAATACATACAGAGTCTATGAACGACGAACCAAAGCGCATTTTGGTGGTGGAGGATGAGGGTGCTATGCGTGATATTGTGACCCATAAGCTGCAATCCCACGGTTTTTTGGTCACTCAGGCGGTAGATGGGAAAGATGGCTTAGAGGCATTTAACAGGGATAAGCCGGATATGGTGCTGCTCGACCTTATGTTGCCGGAGGTGGACGGCTTTACGGTCTTAGAGACTATTCGTAAGAATAGTGATGAAAAGCTGGCTAATACTCCGGTAATTATTTTATCGAATATTTGGAACGATAAAGATATTGTGCGGGTCCGCGGTTTAAAGATATCGGATTATATGGTAAAGGCTTACTTTACGACCGACGAAATCTTGAACCGAGTTAACGCTATTTTGGGAATTTAATTGATATTATTTTAAAAACATCCCGACTGTCAGTCGGGATGTTTTTTTTCGTAAAAAGAATTTTACAGGATGGAGTCCTTGGCTTGCTTTGCGAGACGAAACTTTACTACAGTTTTTGCAGGAATCTGGATGGTTTCCCCGGTGGCGGGGTTACGACCCTGGCGCGCGTCGCGTCGCTTCTTCACAAGCTTTCCTAGACCAGGCAAGGTGAACTCACCGTTCTTCTTGGTTTCCACGTATGCAAGCTGTACCAATGCCTCAATCATTTCGCTTACTTCTTTGCGAGTCTTGCCAAGTTTCTCAGCAAGAGTTTGGAGTAACTCTGTCTTTGTCATGTTTTTTTCGCCTTGCGGCAATTTAATAATGTTTCTAACTGTACAAGACCAGGATAACAAAAACCCCTGTAAAATCAAGGGGTTTTGTAGGGTTATTTTAAAAAAGCTGAGGAAAACTCAATTACCCTTTTATTTATGAGGGATTTTTTGGCTCATCCCAGGCATAGGCTTGGCGTTTTATGTGTTCAGAAACCAGCTTTGTACGCGTAAACGGCCAGTGATGTAAGAAAAACTTAATACCCGGCTGTAGGGAGGCAAGAACAAATAGCACTGAGCTCACAAAAACAATTCCGTCGTACTGCCAGCGGGCGACGTCGTCTTCGCGCAGGTGAATCCACATAGCAAATTCGTCAAACGCCAAACCTAAACCGACGCCGTATAACAGCGCAATTAAAAATTTGGCTCGCGGACCGCTAAAAACCAGACTCAAAAAGCCTGAGAGCGCGAGTACAAAAAATCCATACGCGAAATGGTGCACGTGTAGGCCCGGTGCCCACTCTACATAGTACCAGGGCCAGTAAACGCTAATAATTCGGGCTGCAGCAAAGGTTAGCATGCAGGAAAAAGCAATCGGGAACACGAGCACGACGTACAGTCCGTGTTCGTGCTTTTCAAGTTTTTCTCGAATTCTGTACTGTATGTTTTGGATTAACCCCATATGTTTATTGTAACAGACTAGGCAGCATGCTCGAAGGGATGGGGATGTTCATGAGCTGCAAGACGGTTGGTGCAACATTGGCTAAAGTGCCTGTCCCTGCCATGGTGTGCCCCGCCGCGGTCATTATACAAGGGACTGGGTTGGTGGTGTGTGCGGTGTGCTTAATCCCGGTGTGTGGGTCAATATTTTGTTCTGCGTTGCCATGGTCCGCGGTAATTATTACTACCCCACCCAGCTCGTTTACAATAGGAACTAAGCGGGATAAAGCCCGGTCAATTGCCTCAATTGCCTTTATGGTCGCTTCATAATGGGCTGTGTGTCCTACTACATCGGCGTTGGCGTAGTTTGCAACAATAAAATCGAAGTCATTTAAATGTTCTAAAATCGCATCGGTAATTTCCTTTGCCTTCATCTCCGGGGCAAGATCGTGAGTTTTAACATCTTTCCTGCTATCAATCATAATGCGAGATTCACCTTGGTGCGGTTGCTCCACTCCCCCGTTAAAAAAGTAAGTCGCGTGAGCATATTTTTCAGTCTCTGCAATATGTAACTGAGTTTTACCCGCACGCGCTAACTCACCGGCAAGTGTGGTTTCTATGCGTTCCGGCGGAAATACTACATGCGCCGGAATACTTGCGTCGTACTCGGTCATGGTTGCAAAGTATGTATTGTGGTCCTTTGTTCGTTCGTAAATACGTCGAGTCAATTGTCGTGCTCGGTCGGCTCGAAAATTTAGAAATAGAATGCCGTCGTCTGGCTGCATGCTAATACCACTCCCGGCAGCATCCAAAAAAACTGCCGGTTCAAGATGTTCATCTAAATGTCCCTCCGCATGAAGCTCTTTCAGATACTCAGAAGGTTTTTTTAATGTGCACGCATTTCCTTTGCATAAAAACAGCGCATCTTCCGCTTTCGCTACTCGGTCCCAGTTATTGTCCCGATCCATTCCAAAATACCTACCTCCAAGACTCGCAATAACTCCTACCCCCTCGGATTCCAAGACATCTTCGAGCTCTTTCAAAAACTGCGCTGAACTTTGCGGCGGCACGTCCCGACCATCGGTAAAGGCGTGAATGGCAACTTTACTTATTCCAGCGGCTTTAGCGCATTTAATAACTGCGTGTATGTGGTCTTGGTGGGAGTGGACCCCACCCGGACTCACCATACCAAGTAGATGTAAAGTTGATTCGTTGTTAAGCACATGGTTAAACAACTCGCTGAGTACAGGGTTATTCTTCAGTTCGTTATTTCTAACGGCTTTGTTTATTCGAACCAGGTCGTTATCCATTATCTTACCCAACCCAATAGTAGTATGTCCGATTTCCGAACTGCCAATTTGCCCTTCGGGCAAGCCTAAACTCTCCCCACTAGCGCTGAGCAACGCGTGGGGGTAGTCCCGCCACAGCGAGTCGATAAACGGTGTATGGGCTTGGGCAATTGCATTGTGGGTTTTTTCTTCACGGTATCCAAAACCATCTAAAATAACTAAGACAACTGGTTTGTAGTGTTTCATATATTTACGCAAAGATTAATTTTATAAGCCTACTCCTGTCTTCTGGTTAATAAATATTCCAATGCTTCAATCGGCGCTCCTTGTAGTATAATTTCTTTCCATGTATTATACGAAGCGTAATTCGTTGGCAGGAGGAGGGACTCTTTTGTGTGAGGCCTATTTAATTGTGAGGCTAGAGATAAATCTATAACGTCAGTTTTTAACATTTGCTTATAGTTGGTTAAAGGAGAGTCTTTATATACAAAGAGTGATTGCAAATCCGGAAATTTATTTGGGTACGTAGCAAGTAGCCGGTCGTATGTGAGCACCGGATATGCCGCAAGTATGTTACCACCGAATAATTCATGCAGGCTTTCACAGTACGCGTCAACACGGTCTGCGTACGAAACCAACTGAGC
>JAEUSE010000015.1:0-1500 GCA_016788805.1 Candidatus Doudnabacteria bacterium | reverse complement strand
TGTAGCACGTCAGCGAGCAAATCTTCGTAGATAAATTCCCCAAGTTGCAAAGGACTTGATTCAACAAGTTTTTTTATGGCAGTTGCTTCTTGCGAATCAAGCTCTTGTAATTGTTCCTGGGTCATGTATTGCTTGTGTCCTTGTTGTATATCTCCCATCACAAGCTCGGCGTCATCGTGCACCAAAGCCGTTAGGCGAGCTTTTTCGGTGTCAATTGCAATTCCCAGCTTAGTGGCAATTTTCGAGAGCTCTACCACTAATAGCGATACTCTTATTTCGTGTAGCCAGACAGAGGATGCATAATAAAACGGCTGTATCATGCTAAACCTAAAAATATTTTGTAGGGGCGCGGTTCTCTTTGTAAATGTGTCCAGGAGTGGTTCGTGAAAGCTTTTTGTCATATTATTCGTACCTTAAAGCTTCAATTGGGTCGAGCTTGGCGGCTCGCCGGGCGGGAAAGACGCCGAAGAGCAGGCCAATACCACCCGAGACACCCATACCAAGCGCAATACCGCTCAAGGGGACACTAAAGGCCCAAGGCAGGCCGTAGGCGGTGGCGCCTTTGCTGATGGCAAACGATACGAGCGCGCCAAAGCCAATACCAAGAATACCGCCGGCAATGGTAAGTAGTACTGCTTCAACCAGGAATTCGGACAAAATGTCTGCCGGCTTGGCACCCAAAGCCTTTTTTAAGCCAATCTCGCTAATGCGTTCAGTTACGACCACGTACATTATGTTCATAATACCCACGCCACCCACAAGCAAGCTAATAGCGGCAATGGCGATAAGTAAGAAAGTAATACCTTGTAGGATGGTGTTAAAGGTATCGAGGCTCTGCGCTTGGTTTTGTACGTTAAAGTCGTCTTTGGCGGGGTCGGAGATGTCGTGGTTTTGCCGCAAAATAAGTCGTATATCTTCGGCTACCGGCGCAGTTTGGTTTGCGTCTTTTGTTTGGGCCACCATGTAGAGCAAGTGGTCTATGCCCAGTAGCTTTTTTTGAGCGGTGACTAGTGGAATGTACACTTGTTGGTCGTCGTTGGAGAACCCGAAACTCCCCCGTCGCTCGTAGACTCCAATAACAACAAAGTTAAGGTTGGACACGCGTATGGTCTTGCCGATTGGGTCGTCGTTCCCGAATAAATCTTGGGCAAGGTCGTGTCCCAAAATAGCCACTTGGTCCGCGGCTAAGTCCTCCTGTTTGCTGTAAGGTCGGCCACTGGCCAACTTGCCCTTATCAATAATAAACCTGTCCGCGTCCGAGCCAAAGATAAACGTGTTTTTGTTAGTTTGCTTGTATCCAACCACTTTTTGGCCAATAACCGCACCGTATACTCCAAGCACTTCGGGCAAGCGTTTAATATCGTCCGCGTCTCTATTTTTTAGCGTAGTAATTTGTACAGCCTGACTTGCTTGATTTCCCCCGCTGGCTGCTCCTACACCACCGGCTGCCCGTGCTTTGGTGGTAGGCGGAATTTTAGTTTCAATATAAATAGTGTTACT
>JAEUSE010000159.1 GCA_016788805.1 Candidatus Doudnabacteria bacterium | reverse complement strand
AACGTAGTACCAGCCGATGTGGAGATTCGAGGTAATTATTTTTACAAACCGACTGCTTGGAGAGGTACTAGTTTGGTAATTAAGAATTTGCTGGAGTTAAAGATTGGTAAACGTGTATTGATTGCTGGAAATGTTTTTGAAAACAATTGGGCCGCAGCGCACAGCGGTATGGCCTTAAACATTAAAACAGTCAATCAGGACAATACCGCCCCATGGTCGATTACGGAACATATTACAGTCAGGGATAATATTATTCGCCATGTTGCTCACGGTATTACCGTTACAGAGAAGGATGCCGGTAACGGGCCCAGCGGTTCTACTAATAACGTGTATATCGTCAACAATCTTTTTGACGATGTCAGTAGCGCTCGGTGGGGTAGCGGATCTTACGGAATATTTACCACTATACTCGGTTCGGTGAATAATCTTACCTATAGCCACAACACAGCGCTCCATGACGGCACCACTCTCAATTTAGATGGTAGTCCAATGCAGAATTTTAAGTTTACTGACAACATTGCATTTTTGAACACCTACGGAATTAAGGCAAGCGGATATGGGAGCGGAAATGATTCGATTAACTACTCTTTTCCCGGTGGGGTGTTTCAAAAGAACGTGTTTGTGGGAAGTGGTAGTGGTTATCCAATAAATAATTTCTATCCCACAAGTGCTTCTGCGGTTGGGTTCGTAAACTACAACAATGGCAATGGGGGAGACTATCGACTTGGCGCATCCTCGCCCTATAGAGGTGCGGCGACCGACGGCAAAGACGTTGGGGCGGATATCTCTACTATCGCAACCGCGACGAGCTGCGTGGTAAGTGGCGCGTGCGGCAGCAATACCCCACCTCCTTCAACCAGCGCCCCAACCATCTCCTCCTTCACCGCTTCTCCTACGTCCATAACCGCCGGCCAGTCTGCTACTTTGTTTTGGAGTGTGAGCGGCGCGACTTCGCTTTCCATTAATCAGGGTGTGGGCACCGTAGCCGGTACTACTTCCAAGTCGGTTAGCCCCACTGCAACTACCACCTATACTTTAACTGCGACAAATAGTAGTGGGAGTGTGACAGCCTCTGCTACTGTGACGGTAAACGCGGTTGCCCCCACCACCATTGTAGATGGTTACGGCGATACGCTCTTGGCCACTCAGTTTAACGGTTGGTTCTTCTCCCAGGTGGGGGATACCGCTGCAATCATTACCTATGAAAACGTTGCGGATACAACTAAGACTTACACGCAAACTGCAAGCAGAACCATATCCAGACCGGACGCGGAAACTTGGCTGAAGTCCACCTATGGTACCAACTTTACCATAACTCAACCGTTAGGGTTTACCGTAAACCCTTCAACGGTAGTAACCGCACCGGGAACTTACCGAATTAAGTCAGTGAAACTAAATACCTCAAATACTAACATCTTGCTTGGTCCTTCAGCGCAAGGGACGTTTAGTGTGGGGAGTTCGCCGGTGACTGCCGTTGCCTACGGTGTAGACTTTGCCACCTACCTTGGCGGTAATGGCTACGACTCCATTCGCGACATTACGACCGATGGAAGCGGAAATATATATGTAGTGGGTGGTACCCAGTCTACCGATTTTCCGCGTACTATAGGGCAGACGCCCGCGGGAAATATGGACGTATTTGTTACTAAACTCACTCCAGCAGGGCAGGTTATTTGGTCGCAGTTGCTTGGTGGGCCTAACTACGACCGTGCGTATGCGGTAGAAGTAGATGGTTCGGGTAATATTTATATTACCGGCCGTGCGGGGAGAAGCTTTCCTCTTAAAAATGCGTTTCAGACTTCGTTTAACGGTTACTACACGGGAGACGCATATGGCGACCAGAACATCTTTTTAGCCAAACTTAATTCCGGCGGCGCTGTGCTATGGACTACATATGTCGGTACTGGTGATATGGCTCGCGATATGGCCATAGACAGCAGTGGTAACATATACCTCGCTACAAACTATAATCCTGGGCTTGGGCAAGCGCAGTTCCCGAGCGGGTGGTTTACTAACGCCTATATGAAAACACCGCAGGGTGGTCTTGATGAAGTTATAGTTAAAGTTGACACCAACGGCGCTGGTGTTGGGTGGGCTACGTATCTTGGTGGTTCTGCCGAAGAAAATCCAAAAATGAGCATTCGGGTGGATAATGTCGGTAATCTTATAATTTTATCGGATACTTTGTCCACCAATGCTCCGGTACTGAACGCATATCAAGCTACAAATCGTGGCGGACGAGACGCATATATAGTTAAAATGAAATCAGACGGCACCGGGTTGCTGTGGGCTACGTATTTTGGCGGTGCAAGTAATGAACTCAATGAGACTCATCATTTGGGCGTAGATAGTAGTGGGAATGCGTATATTGCGGTAATGACTCAATCAAGCGACGCGCCGACCACGGTGGGAGCGTATGATAGGACCTATAATGGAGAAAGCACCGGTGGTTACTTCCATGCCTGGGGCGATACGCTAGTAGCCAAGTTTAGTGCGGCTGGACAGCTCGTAGCTTCTACCTATGTTGGCGGGAGTGGCGGCGATGGCCCTCAAGGGTTGGGCGTGGATAGCCAAGGTAACGTGTATTTTAGCGGAGGCAGTGTTTCGACCAACTATCCAACCACAGCCGGAGCTGCGGTTGCGACTAATCGGGGCGGTGAAGACACTATTGGTGTCCGGCTTTCAGCCGATTTTACCAAGATCGATTACGCGACCTTTATTGGTACGAGTGGTAATGAGGAGGGGCGAGTAATTTGGGCGGACGGCGCCGGAGCTTTTTACGTGGGTTGCGAGGTGGCTAGCAGCGGCATGCAACCATTGGTTAACGCGCTCCAAACTGGTTTTGGCGGCGGAGCACAGGACGCGTGTGTGG
>JAEUSE010000158.1 GCA_016788805.1 Candidatus Doudnabacteria bacterium | reverse complement strand
AAATGGGCGATGAAGTGCGCATTACGGTTATTGCCACGGGTTTTGATGAAAGCAACCGCAGGCCGGTTTCTGTGCAGCAGCCTGTGCAGCAGGAAGAACGACGTGTGTTTACCTCGCATACACCTCAACCGTCAGCCCCTCCGCAACCGACGGTAGCGGTAGAGCCTCCGGCTCCGCCTCGACGTCCGCAGTTTACGCCTATAAGCGAGGCTACGCCGCCGAGTCAGTCGGTAAATGGCTCTGACGATGAGTTGGACATTCCGGCCTTTATCCGGCGCAAAATAAAATAGCTCACCCGGCGTTTTGTTCCCGTCCTACAAATTGTAGGGCGGGATTTTTTTGTGGATAACTTTGATTTCCATTTTCGGGTTGCTCATAGCTATGCCTAGTTTGTTTTTTGGTTGTTTGAGTGGAGTTCGTTATACTAGATATGGTATATAAAGTACTACTTGAAACACAACATATTGTGTTTATTACTATACGAACGACACGATATAAGCGTCGGTTTGAGTGGAATAATAATAAAAACAACAAATTATGCGATGTCCGAGTTGTTTGAAGGACGAGACTAAGGTTATCGACTCCCGTCCGGTGGAAGAAGACGATGCCATTCGTCGTCGTCGGGAGTGTGATGCTTGCAGTTTTCGTTTCTCTACGTACGAACAAATTGAAATTTTAGACCTGAGTGTGGTTAAACGAGACGGCAGGGTGGAGAGCTACTCTCGGGAAAAAATGGAGCGGGGCGTAAAGCAATCTTTTTGGAAATTGCCCCACACCGACGAAACGTTGCGCAAAATTATATCCGGCATCGAGCAGGATATTCAAAAAAAAGCCGCCAATAGTCAAATTGAGAGCAAGGATATTGGCGATATAGTTATGAAGCGGCTTAAAAAAGCCAGTAAGGCTGCCTACATTCGGTTTGCCGCCGTGTACTTACAGTTTGAAGATCCAGAAGATTTTCGTGCCGCGTTGAGTAAACTATAAATTTTTTTCTTCTAACACTAAATATAAAAGAACATAACACCTATGTCTGATACACTCACCAAAGAACAAGCTTCCACCGCTACCGCAACTAAAGCCGCAACCGGCCTCAAAATTCCCCGGGTGTACACAACGGCCGGCGTAGATCCGCTCGCGCAGTTGGTTTATGAAAAGCGCAGCTCGGTTATTCGCAACCCGGACGGCTCTATTGTCAAAGAAATTACCGACGTGGAAGTTCCGGTGAGTTGGAGCCAAGTGGCGACCGACATCCTGGCTCAAAAGTATTTTCGAAAGGCGGGCGTGCCCCAGGTAGACGCAGAGGGTAAGCCGGTGTTTGGCGCGGACGGAAAACAGATTTTAGGGAGCGAAAAAAGTAGTCGACAGGTTGTCCGTAGGTTGGCCGGTACCTGGCGTTTTTGGGGCGAAGAACACGGTTATTTTGCGACCGCCGAAGATGCGCAGGCGTTTCAGGATGAAATGGAGTTTATGCTCATTAAGCAAATGGGCGCGCCTAACAGTCCGCAGTGGTTTAACACGGGGCTGAACTGGGCGTACGGCATTACCGGTCAGCCGCAGGGTCATTACTACGTAGATCCGGCAACCGGCGTGACTAAGCTTTCCGAAGATGCCTATACCCACCCGCAACCGCATGCCTGTTTTATTCAAAAGGTAAACGACGATCTGGTGAATCCGGGCGGTATTTTTGATGCTATTACCCGCGAAGCGCGTTTGTTTAAATATGGCTCCGGGACCGGTGGCAATTTTTCTACCCTACGGGCTCGCGGAGAAAACTTGTCCGGCGGTGGCAAGACTTCCGGCATGATGTCTTGGTTGCGAATTTTTGACCGTTCAGCGGGGGCAATCCAGTCGGGTGGGACCACCCGTCGCGCTGCCAAAATGGTAGTGGTAAACGCGGACCACCCGGATGTGGAGGAGTTTATTAATTGGAAAGTACTCGAAGAGCAAAAGGTGGCCGATCTAGTGACGGGTAGCACCATAAACTCTAAGCACTTAAATGACATTATGGCTGTGGCAACGGCGGAGAAGACTACCGATTACCACCAAAACGAAAAATTGCGCAAGGCTATTAAAATCGCGTTGTCGTTTCAGGTGCCCATGAGCTACATTGTGCGGGCTTTGGCCTTGGTAGACCAAGGGTACGACAAGCTAGACTTTCCGACCTTTAACACCCATTTTGAGAGCGAGGCTTACAATACCGTATCCGGTCAGAACTCCAACAATTCTATTCGGGTAACCAACGAGTACATGGAAGCAGTGAGTCATGATCGGAGTTGGGACTTAACTTGGCGTACCACCGGCGGAGTGGCCAGGACAATTAAGGCCAGACAGCTGTGGGACCAGATTGGCTATGCGGCGTGGGCCTGTGCCGACCCGGGGTTGCAGTTTGATACGACCATTAACGAGTGGCACACCTGTCCGGAAGACGGTCGCATTAACGGTTCTAACCCGTGCAGCGAGTACATGTTTTTGGATAATACCGCCTGTAATTTGGCTTCCATTAACTTAGCCCATTTTTACAACGCCGAGACGGGTCAGTTTGATGTGCCGGGCTTTAAGCACGCAACCAGACTGT
Organism: Candidatus Doudnabacteria bacterium; assembly: GCA_016788805.1. Lineage (GTDB taxonomy): Bacteria > Patescibacteriota > Doudnabacteria > UBA920 > UBA920 > JAEUSE01. The sequence continues at coordinate 308 of JAEUSE010000158.1, read as the reverse complement.
GGACGATTGTATTGGAAATTTCCGTGCTTATGGCGCAGTTCCCGGGGCAGGAAATTGCGCAGTTGTCTTATATTTTCCGCACGCTTGGTTTAGGCTATGCCAATTTGGGTACTGTGCTTATGACCATGGGTGTGCCGTATGACTCCGATGAAGCGCGGAGCATTGCGGGGTGCATTAGTTCTATTATGTGCGGAGAAAGTTACGCGACTAGCGCCGAAATGGCGGAATACTTGGGTGCGTTTACTCGGTATGATGCGAACAAGGAGCACATGTTACGAGTTATTCGTAACCACCGTCGCGCCGCGTAT
>JAEUSE010000157.1 GCA_016788805.1 Candidatus Doudnabacteria bacterium | reverse complement strand
GCGCCGGAAACTATCCGCGGGCTTAAGATTGATTATAAAACTCCGGGGTGGGGTAGCGCGATTTTGTCTAATATCCTCCCAATTCTTATACCATTTGTGTTGGTCTCTTTGTTTATTTATGTGCTTATGCGCCAGGTGCAGGGGACCAATAATCGGGCTATGTCTTTCGGTCAGAGTAGTGTGCGACTGTCCGATGAACGGAAGAATAAGGTGCGATTCGTGGATGTGGCCGGAGCCAAGGAAGCTAAAGAAGAGCTACGCGAAGTAGTAGAGTTTTTGCGGTTCCCTCAGAAGTTTTTGCAATTAGGCGCAAAAATCCCTAAGGGAGTACTTTTGCTCGGTAGTCCCGGAGTTGGGAAAACGCTTCTTGCTCGGGCGGTGGCGGGAGAGGCAAACGTACCCTTCTTCCACATATCAGGAAGTGAGTTTGTGGAAATGTTCGTCGGTGTGGGCGCAAGTCGGGTGCGTGATTTATTTCGGAAAGCCAAACGAAACGCTCCGTGTATAGTATTTATTGACGAAATAGACGCGGTGGGTCGTCAGCGCGGGACCGGTTTAGGCGGCGGGCACGACGAGCGTGAGCAAACACTTAATCAAATATTGGTCGAAATGGACGGCTTCGAAACTGATACGAATGTTATCGTAATTGCGGCTACGAATCGTCCCGATGTGCTCGACCCCGCACTGCTTCGGCCTGGTCGTTTTGACCGGCAGGTGGTATTGGATTTGCCTGATATTAAGGATCGCGAAGAAATTTTGCGGGTACACGCTCAGAATAAGCCGCTGGAAAAAGACGTAAATTTACGAAATATCGCGGAGCGTACCCCGGGCTTCTCCGGTGCTGACTTGGCTAACTTGTTAAATGAGGGGGCAATTTTAGCCGCTCGCGCCGACCAAAAAGAGGTAACTACGAAAGACTTGCGAGAGGCGATTGAGAAAGTTATGTTGGGCCCAAAGCGCGCGAGTCACATCTTGTCAGCCGATGAAAAGAAGGTAACGGCCTTCCATGAAGGCGGACATGCATTGGTGGGTGCTGTGTTGCCGGAAGCGGATCCTGTGCACAAAGTAACTATTTTATCTCGGGGCCGCGCTGCCGGGTATACTATGAAGCTGCCGATTGAGGATAAGCACATGCAAACACGAACTAGTTTTCTGGACGAGATTGCTGCCTTATTGGGTGGGTATGCCGCGGAACGGTTGGTGTTTGGAGAACTTACCACCGGCGCCTCCAACGACCTTAAGGTGGCGACCTCTATGGCTCGAAAAATGGTCGTTGCCTACGGCATGAGCGACGTAATCGGTCCGGTGACTTTGGCGGAGCCGAGCGAGACAGTATTTTTGGGCCGGGAGCTCGGTGAGCATAAGAATTTTAGCGAAGCGGTTAGCGCCCAAATTGATGGAGAAATTCACAGAATTATGACCGAGCAGCTCGCCCGAGCAACAAACGTACTGACGGAACACCGGGCGTATCTAGATACCATCGCTCAACGACTCGTGACCGATGAAACTTTGGAACAAGAGGAGTTTACTGAGATCGTAAAAAAGATTATCCCCGAGTCTAAGTTGCAGCAGGCTGCGGACAAAGTTACCAGGGATGCTCATACTGACGCAGAAGCGAAAACCCTAGCGGTGGATGGTTCTTCTGAGACAAAATCGGAAACTACAGCGTAGTTGTAGTTATCTTGCCTACCGCTGGAGCCGTATGCTACCATACTTCCAGCGGTATTTTCTTTGATTTGCGACTGTCCGTATGCCACTGTTGGGCTCGTAGCTCAGGGGTAGAGCATTTCTTTGACGTAGAAAGGGTCAGAGGTTCGATTCCTCTCGGGCCCACCATTGGTATGTGGGGAGTCGTTTCTGGGGGTATCTGCTGGGTGGGCTGAAGTATTTTCCCAAGCCGGTATTGGCTGTATGGGTTTTAGAGCGCCTGATATTTTAGTACATTAAATTATATCGAAGAGCCGAACGGGACTGTAACAGTTATTTTGGTCCGGTTTGACGCTTCGATTGCTTGAGAGCAATACCATGATAACAAAACAAGATGTAAAAAAAATTCTCGGAGTAGATCCCCAGAATTTGGATTTATATATATCCGCCTGTACTCACCGGTCTTATATCAATGAGCATCGGTCTTTTCCTTTGCCCCACAATGAACGGTTGGAATTTTTAGGCGACGCCGTGCTGGAGCTGGTAGCCACCGAACATCTGTACCGCACATACCCTTATTCTGAGGGTGAACTGACAAACTTTCGCTCGGCGTTGGTCAACTACAAAATGCTTTCCGAAATAGCCAGGCGTATTGGTCTTGGTGAGTTTTTGCTTATGTCCCGAGGTGAAGCAAAAGATATGGGTCGTGCTCGTCAGGTTATTTTGGCCAATGCGATTGAAGCGGTGATTGGCGCGATATACCTTGATTTGGGTTATGCGGTTGCCGCGGAGTTCATTGCCCGTGAGGTGTTGGTGGAGCTACCGGCTATAATTACAACAGGACAGTATATGGACCCGAAAAGCAAGTTGCAAGAAATAATTCAAGAAAAGCGCGGGGTCACTCCCACCTACGGGGTAGTGAGCGAGAGTGGGCCGGATCATGACAAGGTTTTCGTAGTGGCGGTGTATGTGCAGTCAGCCGAGGCCGGCAGAGGAGCGGGCCCTTCGAAACAAGAAGCAGAAGTAGCAGCGGCTCAGGATGCGCTCGTAAAACTTGGCTCGGTATAGATAGTTCGGTGCCTTATAAACCCTCAAGTCATTGGGGGTTTTTAGTTTTCTCTGTGTTATACTTAACATAGACTATGCATTTAAAAAGATTACAAATTCACGGGTTCAAATCTTTCGCGCAAAATACGGTGTTGGAGTTTGAGCCGGGGATTACCGCCATTGTCGGTCCGAATGGGAGCGGT
>JAEUSE010000156.1 GCA_016788805.1 Candidatus Doudnabacteria bacterium | reverse complement strand
CCGAAAAATACACCGCCTCTTCCACAAGCAAATGCCCGGCGGAAAAAATAAACAGCGCCCCCAATAAAATTTTTGCAACATCCCCCGCAGTGGTCTTGGAAGCGTCCATAAGCTCTTCTTCCACCTCCGCAATAACTTTAGGAACGCCGACTGTGTCACGCTTGCGGATAAAGTAAGCCAACGTGCCGTAAATGAGAAAACAAAGCGCCCCCTCACTCCTGCTTACATTACCATCTAACATAAGCAATGTTGGCATGGCCACCACAGCTAAGGCTATGGCCAAATTTCTACTATGAAGCGTATTTTTTAACTGAATACCTTTCCCGAGGATTGCCACCAACGGCACAATACACAAAAGAATAACAAACGAAGCCCCCGCCAAGTTACCGGCGGAAACCTGAGGTGTTTTGTTTATGGTCGAGTTAACCATTACCGAAACTTCACTAATGGAAGTAAGAAAACCCAACACGAAAAAAGCAACCGTAAATCCGTTTTGGTGAAAACGCTTCGCAACGCGAGCGACCGACTCAATGAGTAATCCGGCGAAGAACCAGATTACCGCCGTCGACAGCATGAACAGTAGAAGGTGAACAAGAATTGTCATTGCCTTAGTATCATAGCAAAAAAGTCGCCGGAAAGGCGACTTTGGCACAATACATATATATTTTACAGTCATTAACTTTTGGCTGGGGTAGTAGGATTCGAACCTACGGATGAGGGCTTCAAAGGCCCCTGCCTTACCACTTGGCTATACCCCAATGGGCCCAGCCAAAAAATAACGACTAAAATATAAAAGGATAACGAATAGCTGGCTTATAAGGCCCCTGCCTGATCCCGACTCCGAGTCGGGACTATACCCCAATGGGCCCAGCCAAAAGCTAACGAACAAAAAACCGCTAAAATCTTCACAAATGCCTACACATTATAGGGAATAATGGCTTAGTTAGCAAGCTCGTATGATATACTGTAACTATACATAAAGACTGTTGGGGCATGTTCAAACTTATCAAATTTATACTCTTACTCATAATAGTGGCGGGTGTTGCCTTTTACGCCTGGGCCTTCCCTAAATTGAACTTTGTCTGGCAAAACCCCAGCTTCTGCGCGCAAGTTACTAAAAACATATACTACTGCGGAGACAAGGCAGAGGTCTCGCATATAGTAGAAAAAACCAAATAACCTTTATGCCCACAAAGCATCCCGCCGATGCGCCTGAGCATCGGCACCCCGTGCACAAACGCCGCCCCGTGGCAACAGCAGGGGTAGGCATAGCCATTTGTTTAGCGTTCCTCGCCCTGCTTATTACCCGTATGGCCACCGCACCCACCCCACCGGCGCCGGTGCCCATTGCTACGCACGCCCCCGAGACGACACCTCCCGACACCACCAACTGGATTACCTACCGGGACCCGCGTTACCCGCTTAGTTTTAAGCACCCCAAAAATTGGACGGCAGAAGGCCAAACGGCCGGAGCGGACTATTTTATTACCGTCAAACCTAAAAGCGGGACCAAAGAAAAAATAACCGTGTTCATTAGCGGCCAAGGCTACCTAGGGTTTGAGGGCCTGCACGAAGACCCCGCCACCATAGACGGACGAGATGCCATAAAAATAGATAATAGCCTCGCCGGTCTACAACACGATGGTGACTACTACACCTTTGATGCCGGGCTAAACTCCGCCACGGAACCGACCTTTCAAGAGCTACTCAAAACAGTCATATTGCACTAAAATTATCTTTTCAAAAACCCCACCCGCACGGGTGGTGTTTTTGAATACTCATTTTTCCTGTCATTCCGAGTGAAGACGGTTTTGGGACTAAGTCGAGGAATCTCTCCCAACAACAATAGATTCCTCGGCTCGATACGTCGTTCGCGTACGACGTATCTCGAAGACTCGCCCGGAATGACAAAAGGAACTAGTAATTTCAATTATCCAAAAATATTGACAAAAAAGCCACAAACTGCTAGAGTACTAGTGCTTTTGTGGCGTTTTTTTGTTTGTGGCACCCAAACCACATTCATAGTCTACAGAAGCAAAACTCTCACGCCGGCCGCGCTGGCCGGTCTTTTCGCCCAAAGTTCACCCGAACCAAGGGCACTCGGCCCCGTTCCGGGGCACAACTTTAGTGGCGTCATGGATTTGACGCTACACCAATCCTAAGGAGATTGACATGAACCGACTCTGCCAATTCGCGGCACGAATGGAAAATAAATTCTCGTTCCTCTTGAACCAGTCCGGCCTCACCTCGTTTGGGGCAATAGCATCCAGCCGTATAAGGCGCTGCCCCCACGGCATACCGTGGAACTCGTGTCCGACATGCAGGGACAACTAAAAGCGAAAACCAGAGCACGGCGACCGATACCGTGCTCTGGCAAGAATACACCTTACACAATCACCCCGCCACCTAAACAAACCTTTCCTTTATAGAACACAATACTCTGACCACTTGCAAGCGCCTTTTGAGGCGTTTTAAATTTGACTGTATACAGGCCTTTTCCCGTTTGCTCTACCGTACACGGGACCAGCTCGCCTTGGTGGCGATACCGCGCCAACAAGTTGTATGTTGTATGTTGTAAAGTTGTATCTACCGCCCTACCTCTTTTACTTGTCTCTTGTCCCTTGTCTCTTGTCTCTAAGCCGGTAATCCAATTTACGCTGTGCAACTGCACTTGGGTAACTTCTAATCCCGGGTCTTTGGGGTCATTTGTCACGTACAAAATGTTTTTCTTTATGTCTTTGCGCAATACAAAGTACGGCCCACCCGGTCCGCCCACGTTTATCCCCTGCCGCTGCCCAATGGTGTAGTTGTGAAGACCGGCATGCTGCCCTATCAGTGACAGGTGACAGGTAACAAATGAAGAGACGCCTCCAGGTTTTCTTGTCTCTTGTCTCTTGTCTCTTG
>JAEUSE010000155.1 GCA_016788805.1 Candidatus Doudnabacteria bacterium | reverse complement strand
TATAACCTTCTGGTAACCTGGGCAATAGTCGGTGAGGTGCCGCTACCTTAACACAGGCAAACGGCTGACCGGTATTGGCAGGCTGTATTCCTAGCTGATGGAAGGACAGGCCAGCCAAGTTGGCTTGGTTAGTCTCAGGGATAACACGCGGGCCATAGGTTCTTTGAAATACATCCGCTGCTACAATATTCAAGTCAGCTTCGAATTTCACTACCCCATCAACAATTTTGGGGACAAAATCATACATAACCCCAACAGCATCGGCTGCCCCTGTGGAGGTTGATCCCCACAACGTATCAACTGCACCGCCTTGCCCAAACCTTTCGGCCAGCCTTTCCTGATGGACATCTCCTTTACTCATTACCCAGGCGGCACTTTCCAAGGGCTCGTCTCCAGCTTTCAAATAGTTTTTTGCCAGATTGACCCCTGTTTCACAAACGTTCATAAAGTTACCACCCCGTTTAGCCCCTATTTCGCTTGAAGCGTGATTTATAAAAACCCGTAATGCTTAAATTGTGACAATTTAAAAACAATTATTAAGTAATACTAATCAAAACGGTTGTCTCTTAAATGTGCGTTAGGAGGATTTGATGGAAAAGGTTGAAAAGATAGATGCACAGACGGTGTCTTGTGAACCATTGTCGGAGCGTGAAATAGAAATAGAACTTGCTAAGAATCTTCCGTGCTGGAAAACTGTGCGTATTCGCGGTGAAAAGCTAGCGCTGGCGCGTACACATACGTGCTCAGACTACCTAGACTCCTTGGAATTGCTATACAGCATAGGGCAGCTGGCTGAAAACAATAACCATCACCCGGATTTACTGCTTGAATACAAGAAATTGACCATTCAGTACTGGACGCACACAGCGGGAGGGGTGACAAACCTTGATATTGCGGAAGCCCGGAAGGTGGAGTCCATAATTGGGCAGCTGTAAATCACGCTTAAACTCATCCTCAATAGCGAAATACCGCGTGGTTAACCATTCCAAAGGGTGGTTTTTTGTAACGATGTAACAACTTTCTACAGTTTATAGTCCGAAATGCCGAGGTTAACAGTACTAAAGTATTTACGACTTAAGTACTACATCTCTTAAAAAGTTTTCAAGTGAACCCGTTGTTTTGGATAAAGCACCACGCAAGCAAGTAAGCGTATCAGGCAGGTAGAAGAGTTTCAGGAGTGAACTATGATAGCGTTCCCTTTTGGGGTACCTGGGCGCGGGAAAATTGGCGTATGGGGACTGATAGCTTTTTCCGCAACTGCGTTGACGATTACTTTATCGGGTAACATGTCGGCGTTTGCTGAGGATGATGCTGCCGAGCCTCAAGAACCTCAAATAGTTAGCGAACTCGAAGCGCAAGAGCCAAGTCTGACGTTAACGGGCAAAATCAACCTGATACAGGCTGGCCTGAAAAAAAGCGAAAACAAGAAGGCGGAAAACGGTAGCGGCAAAACCAAGATTTATATGCCCTGCAAAATACGGAAAGGTAAAAGCGGCTATAAGCATGTTGAGCTTGCGGTTGCCGGAGGCGCTGACTGGAGCCAGGTTGTGAACCATAGCGGAATTCCCACGCTCAGGCGCGAGATGTTGAATGTAAAACGTTAAGCATCTTGTCATTCCTGCGAAAGCGGGAATCTCCCTAGCTTTTGCAGAAGTATTGAGCTTTTCAGTGCTTCGTTTGTTGCTCAGGAGATTCCTGCTTTCGCAGGAATGACGTTTTTTCATGATGTCTACCAGGGTTGAAGGTTGGTTATCCCTAGTGTTTTTTAGGGCTGAAATTGCGTATAATAGTTCGGTGCTTAAACAATTTGGTAAAGGTCGTCCGGCATTCCGTTCAATGCCTGATTCCAAATGCTGGTTAATGCTTGAGGCTTGTGATACGTGAAATTCCAGTTTATGAAACTCAAAGACGCTAAATTTCAACACACTTTCCACGGTCAAATAAAAGTTTTCAAAAAACAGGGTATGCAAACGCTAGTCCCGCAAAAATGTGTCCCCAATATTTCGAAATTCCTGATTGTGGGTACAGCTGCGCTTTTGTCGTTGCTGTTTTCACCCGCTGTCATCGCACCGGTTTTCGCGCAATATGCCGAAGGGGATTACGGTTATTATTTTGAGCAGGGCAGTTCTCTCTATAACAAAGGCCAGGTGACCAAGGCCATCGATATGTTCAAGAAGGCCGTCCCGCTTGCCGGTGAGGAAAACATTCCTTCCATCTATAACAACCTGGGAGCGGCGCACATCAAGCGCGGGCTTTATTATCAGAATTCCCTCAAGAATTACAACGCCGCCTTAAGCGATTATCGAAGCGCGCTGTTTTACCTGGACGCCGCATGGCCGGATGGTATCAGCAAACGCCCTATCCATGAGCGCAACTACACCGTAACGCTCCAGAACCTGGACAATACCTACCAGTCCTTGAGCTTGAATGCAAAAGACAAATCGATGCACCTGACCCAGGCGCAGCAGTTGCGCGCCAAGGGCAGCCTGCAGGAAGCGATTGTCGAATACAGCCAAGTGTTGAAACTCGATCCTAAAAATGCCGAAGCGGCGAAGGCTTTGGGCGACCTGTTCAACGTCGTCAACCTGCCATTGAAGTCGCAGAAATTTTACCAGATTGCTGGCGATACGCTGGGTGACAAGGCCGGTGATGATCTCTTTTCCCAGCAGGCTGCAGCCGCATACAAGGCAGGCAATGTCGACAAGGCGGTCCAGCTTTATAACAAGGCGTTGGAAGTCAACCCGCAAAATACCGCCGCTCTTGATCAGTTGGAAAAAATATGGCTCAACGAGATCAAGTTCAACAACGCCAGTGTCTTGGGCCACGCCAATTTAGCAAGTGTTTACCAGAAGAAAAAAATGTATGATCAGGCGCTGCAGCAGTATGGCGCCGCCGAACATTTCGCGGAAATGAACCGCGCCACGCCGTTTGAGGTGAAAAAACAGATTCGCCTGAATATG
>JAEUSE010000154.1 GCA_016788805.1 Candidatus Doudnabacteria bacterium | reverse complement strand
TACCATAAAAAAATTAGAAAAGAAATCTAGCTACACTAGCTTTGAAGGTAAGTCCTACAAGCGCAATTTTTGGCTCGGGTATTTGCAGAAATAGGTTTACCCAAGGACTCCCCTTGGGCTAGCCCAAGGGGAGTCCTTGGGTTTCGCTGCGTGATGGGTATATCATGTAAATATGTTAAACCGCGACTATAAAATATTTCGCGAAGGGTGCTACTACCACGTATATAACCGAGGCAATGGACGCAGCACTATCTATCATGACTCTTCAGACTACGAACAGTTCCTCAAACGGTGTAAGTTAGTACTTGGTATGCGCACGTCCGCACCCCTCGATGCACGAGGAAGGTCTTTGCGTATCCAGTCGTTCGAAAAAGACACTTTTAGCGTATTGGCTTACTGCCTCATGCCAAATCATTTTCATTTTCTTATTCGACAAAACACTGAAATAAGTGTGGACAGATTTGTGACCAAATTATGTACTAGCTACGCTGCCTACTATAACAAAAAATATAACCACGTAGGTCATATTTTTCAGGATGCATTTAAGGCAAAATTAGTGGACAGTGATGAATATGTAACTTATCTGTCTGCCTATGTACACAACAACCCAACAAATGCATTGGAGTATCCATATTCTAGTTTTCCCGATTATGTGGGCGATCGTGCTGGCACGCTTTGTGATAAGGCAACTGTCCTCGCTTATTTCAATGATAGTGCCGGTGACTATCGGAATTTCGTTTTAGGTTACAACGAACAGTATGAAGCAAAAATTTCCCATTTACTTTTTGACGAATAATTTTTGCCCAAGGAGTCTCCTTGGGCAAACCAGCTTAGAAAATTTATCTAATAAAAATGCAAAAACCTGTGTCGCTGGAGGAGCCGACACAGGTTCTTTTGTTTGAGTGCTCACGACCGTCGCAGGTATACCAGCCCTGCTATGGCCGTTTGCACTGCGGTGGAAATCGCGGCAATCGCCAACGACCTATTTGCTTCAAGAGAGTGTAGAAAACTGGCCACCATCATAATTGCGCTTTCGCCGGCATAGTACAGGAGAAAGCTCAGTAACCACCACTTATTAAATTTTTGAAAATTTTTCACAAGCGGTGGAAGCACCCAAACCATTCCAATACTGAATCGAAACGCAGCGGAGTTGACTATTGAGTACTTATAGGCCGTGTGCGCGTACAGACCACAGAGTACTGAATGAGACAACAAGCCGAGCACTTGAATTTGGATGGTGAATTTGTTGTGGGTATAGTTTTCTTTGACCCTCTGAAAAATAGCTGCATGTTGCAGTGCTACCACTTCGAACTTTGCCTCCGTTGAGTTTGTGGGTTGCCAGGGCTGGGCAACCGGGTTGGTTTGGTTTTATTTGCTATTTGGACCCACTAATTTTATTGGGTTTGTGCGCCGCGGTCAAGTTTTAAGGTAAACAAAAAGAGCGATTACAGGGCTCGCTCTTTTGGCACTCGTTTGAGTAAAATGGATTGTTGTGACCCTCCCGTCGGCGCTTGGGTGTTTAGCTTACGGCCCGTGGGGTTTTTATTCTTTAGGTGCTCGCTATACACCTTTGGCAACCGTATCGGTTGAGTCTACAACTTTCCTCCAATTGATTGGTTTTTAGATCGCTCGTTGTTTGTTATACAGTCTTAGGGCGACTGTGATGCTTGTCGCTGCGACCACGACGGTTAGTCCGGCGCCTATCAGTGGATACCAGTTGCGATACACGATATAAAGCACCGCGCATGCAATCAAGGCAAATGCCTGAAACAGTCCGCCGCCGATAACAAGCATCCAAGGTGTTGTCATGGTGTCACCTTTACGCTTGTAGACCCAGAAGCCCACGACCAAGATTGGTGCCATGGACAGTTTGATGACGGTCATGAACGTTTGGAAGTTGTTGGTGGCAACGCCCATGATTGCTCCCAGGAGAACACTGAGAAGTAGCGACAAAAGAATTAAGTCTAACTTTCTGTTTGTGGTCATGCTGACCCTCCATTTGGTTTTGCTGCGTTGGTTTTGTAGCCCTGCTGCCTGGCAGCCGGACCGGTTGTTTTTTTAATAGGAAGCGTAAGGGAAAAATTGCTTATTTTATGGAGTTTTTTCACTCGCGACCCCTATCAATTTTGCCTGTATATTATACCATATTTATATTCGCAAGTCAATATGCATAATAAACCAGCGCTGATATACTGAATAGGCATTAACGTTTCGGATTTCGCTATTCGGATTTCGAATTTTTGGATTTTATGTCATTTTTAAACAACCTATTTTCTTTTGAATTTCGACCGGAAAAGTCGTATAAGGCAGAGTTAGATAAAATTAACGGCTTTAAAGCAGAAGTCGCAGAGCTTTCTGAGGAACAAATCAAGTCCGAAATTAAGGACTTTAAAAAGCAGCTCGAAGGCGTAGAGGACAAAAAAGCTTTGTTCAAAAAACTGGACGAGTTTCGTCCTCGAGTTTTTGCCTTAGTGCGAGAAGCAACTAAGCGTACCACGAACAAACCGCACTTTGACGTGCAAATGTTGGGGGCCATTGCCTTGGCTGAGGGCAAAATTGCGGAAATGAAAACCGGTGAAGGTAAAACACAGACCGCGGTTCCGGCTTTGGTTTTGTTCGCTCTTGCCGGTAAGGGTGCGCACATTGTAACAGTAAACGATTACTTATCTCGTTGGCATGCGAGCTTGATGGGTCCCATATTCCATTACTTAGGACTTTCCGTTGGCTCCATTCAGCACGAAGCCTCTTTTGTGTATGACCCAACTTACCAACCGGAAGCAGAAGAAATTGCCCAGATAGAAGGGCAGACCGAAGGTTTGGTTATGGACGTAAAACATATGCGTCCGGTGGCTCGCCAGCAAGCTTACCGAGCAGACGTTACCTACGGTACGAACAACGAGTTCGGGTTTGACTACCTGCGGGACAACATGGTGCAAAGCTTGGACCAAATGGTGCAGCGTGATTTGTTTTACGTAATTGTAGACGAAGTC
>JAEUSE010000153.1 GCA_016788805.1 Candidatus Doudnabacteria bacterium | reverse complement strand
AGCTTCGCTTTGGTGGAATTTGTTGCAATTTCTTTTTTAACTGGAAGTAATTGAGCCAGCCCAAGGCCGCAAGTATAGCCAGCAAAAGAATAATGATATTAGACGGGGTCAATACACGAGCAGCGGATTTGAATGCATCGCCCACGCGAGAACTAAAAGACTTCTCTACCAGAATAGTATAATGTTCCGACTCCGCCTTCACGCCATCGGACCGAACAGCACTGACCCACATTTCGAATGAGCCAGTCGTGGCAATGGGCTCGCTTTTAAAAGCAAACTTACCTTTTGCATCGGAGGTTACATCGTAACTTCTCCGAATACCTTCGTCCGTTAACAAGGTAATCCCAATTGGCGCACTGGCGGGCCCTTCACCTTGTACAGTTATGCGCCCACCCTCTCGCACACTCTTACTATAGTCCGAAACAGATAATTTTACTCGTTCCTTAAACTCGTAGGAACCTTTTGTTTCAGCCATGTTACCAGCTCGATCAAACGCCTGCACTACCACTTGATGAGTGCCTGCAGAAATACCAGGAATGGCAATCTCGGTTTCACCTTGCACAGCAGTAAGTCTTACAGGGTTTGTGTCATCGATGCCAACCATGTAATAGTCGATACCGGAATGAGCGTCTGTTGCTATTATAGCAGGAGCAGCTCGTTGATTCTCCGCCGAAGCAGGCACTACCGTTACATTTTCTGGGGGCGTCGTATCAACTTGTATCTTATACGTAGTAACAGGCGACCAGCCCTGCGCGCTCAAAAAACGAGCATTAAAATACCACACACCCGAAGTTATATTATCTACTGTTATCGTACTCACAGCCGGACGACGCAATACACGAGGAACAGCTCCCGCAGTTTTATCCAAAGACGTTTGGCTAGCTGTTATACCCCGAGGAAGCTTCCAAGCAAATATTGCCTTAGTCTCTTTGTACCAGGCTTCACTATTTGGATGCGTTGCAGAAGTAACTACGACAGCGCCCGCAGGAGCCGGTTGAGAAACAGGCGAAGCCGGTTGCTCAGCAGAATCAGGTGTAGTTTGTTTCTGCTCTGTAATACTAATTTGTCCACCGCTCTGGCCAGTTAGCACATTTGTGCCAAGACCATCGTTCTCACGAATGGCAGCAGAGCTAATACTAATCTGTGCCGTGCCAGCAGCTTTTGCTTTAAATTTGGCGGACAAAATATGGCCGCCAGACCCAGTGTACCCAGGGTTGGGCGCACCACCGTTAAAAGTTATAGTACCTGAACCATTTGAAAAAGTAGCCGGCTCCACCCACAAAGAAAAAATAGACCCCCCGGTACTTACAGATTGCACTTCAACTAACTCAGGAGGATAACTAATAACCGCCTCTGCATTATTAATAGTTTTCCCTTGAGAATTTAAATCTACACTGACAGTAAAAACTCCACCGGCCACAACCTTGGTAGTTAAGGGGCGAGCGCTGAGAGTAGCCGCCTCTGCTAACAACGGCGCAAAGAGTAGTGCAATGCTCACGTAACTGAGAGCAATGCGCATTATTTTTTGTTTTAGTTTCATGGAACAATCCCTACTTAGTTTTCTTTTGACGCTTCGCTCTATATACCAATACTATAAGTATACACAATACACCTAATGCTATACCAACATATACAATCAAAGTTGACGCCAAATGCTCTGGCGGAAGATTTAAAGTAGCCAATTGTGCATTTCCGGCCTTATCGTAAGCCGTAACAGTGACCCTTCGCGCACCCTGTTCACGCAACACATAGGGGCTCTCGGCACGGATAGGCGCACTCGCATCCTCAGCAACCTCGTAGTGATCAACCCCCGATCCAGCGTCAGTTGTATTGAAAGAAATAAATTTTTTATTATCATACACAGAATTATCCTGACCAAGTGTAATGGTAAACGGCTCTGGCGATACCGTATCCGAGGTCACTGCCTGCTCCCAAGAGTTAGTATTTGTGCCGTCACCTTCAACCACGCTCAGCGTAAAAGAGCTCGTTGAAGCTAACACTTTAGTACCCTGACCATCATTCTCATACGAAACAACCTGCTCTGGTTGCAGAATAATTTTGCCGGATTTTTCTGGAACAACGACCACTTTAAACAACAACGCATCACTCTCTGCAAACCCTCCCGGTACCCCACCCGTAAACCAAATATCCACCCCCTCTGCAGTAACTTGGGCAACAGGTGGTCGAGGCCATATGGTCAGGGCCGAGCCGCCAACACTGATATCTAAAACTTTTGCTACACCTCCCTGCACATGCACCACACCCTCAACCGCATTAAGCTGCTTTCCTTCGGTATTTAAGCGAACATCAACTACTACCGTATCCCCCACCTGCACCTGTTTAGTAGCAGCAGTACTATATAATTCTGCAGCTTTTGCCACTGGCGCATAGAAAGACAATGTCAGACCCACAAACCCTATCCACATTGCACATACAATTTTATTCATAGATTATTTTCTTCGTTTCCACTGATAAAGCATAATGGAGAAATCGACTGAATCCACTCTTCCATCACGATTCAAATCCACGCCAGGATTCTTAAACGGAGCTTTGGTTTTCCAAAACGCCAACATGATAGAAAAGTCCGTAGAGTCAACAACGTTGTCTCCATTTAAATCTGCAGTAATGGGACTTGCAACAATCGGGACTTCAGGATTTACTGGCGCAACAGGAGCCACAGGAGGGGTAACGCCTACACCACCAGTGCCACCGCCGGCACCTCCACCCCCGCCTCCACCACCATTATCTGATGGGGTAACTACCGTGCCCGTAGTTGCAACAAATGACTGAACCGCTTCGGAAGAATCGGAACCAAACTGGGCAACTACATGGAACCAATATGTTCCCGATGATGCAATTATGGAGTTCAATGTCGTGTCAAAATTTTCTCCGGCTTGAATAAGTTTTGCGGCGGTTGAACTAAAAATGTCATTACCATCACCACACGTGTTAACTGCGGAGTCAGTAATACACCACGTGTAGGTATATTCATATGCAGTCACACC
>JAEUSE010000152.1 GCA_016788805.1 Candidatus Doudnabacteria bacterium | reverse complement strand
TGGTTATTATCATCTTGGCTTACTTCCTTGCCAACGTGGTGGCCAACTACTTTAGCAATGTAGGTACTACCGGCGGGGTTTAATCTGCACAGAGACATACGTCGCGTTCGCGGTTCCCGCGGGCGCGACTGTTTTGTATATGGATAATGTGCGGAGCGAGCGGCTAAACTCCCGGCACGTAGTTTTTGGTTTGATAATTTTTGTGGTATACTGAATTTACTTTAAGTTGAAATAACGAGAGTAAACTCTCAAGAAGTGGAGAGGGGGTGAATAAGACTTGAAACAAATTGTTAAAAAAATAAGCTGGACCGCGGTGGTACAGTTTATGCTAGTCGTTGCATTGATTGCCGGCCCCGCCATTGCGCAAGCCGCTTCTCTGCCGGGTGGCGGATCAGGTGGAATCTGTTCAAAACTCAATGGTTTAAACTGTAACAACGTTACCGATGTTAACAGCTTAATCCTGACAGTTATTAACTGGATTTTGGGTATTACCCTTGCCATTGACGTGCTCTTCATGATTTTTGGCGGTTTCTTGTACATTACCTCAGCGGGTAACGAAGATCGCGCGAAGAAAGGTAAGAATACCGTTGTAAACGCTATCATCGGTTTGGTTATTATCATCTTGGCTTACTTCCTTGCCAACGTGGTGGCCAACTACTTTAGCAATGTAGGTGCTACAGCATAGCTTGCCTTGTCATGCTGCGCCGTGTATGCCGCTAGCGGCTCGGCGCAGCATGACAGTCGTTTAAACATATATGTGTTCGCGCTCAATTTTGAGACTTTGACGTGTGTGTTTAAAATTTTGTATGAAAATAATACTCAACATTCGGCAGGTTGTACTGAAAAAGCTAGCGGTAGGGTCGCTCTTTTTGGTTTTTGTTTTAAGTATTGCGGGTTTTGCTGCGCAGACGACCTATGCGGCGGCGGTTGTTATAAATTCAGTCATGGGGGCAAAGAACGCAGCCGCTACTGAGGCGACCTTAATTAATTTTGGAGTCCCAGGAGGCCTACTGTATATCAATGGTAGTGGGTTTTCCGGGAATGCTAATAGTAATTTAGTTTTTTATGGAGTGGAGTCGTTACCCATTATTAATGCGACAGATACTCAAATTATAGTACGAATTCCGCCGAGTGAACCGCTTAATCCCGGTAAGGCATTAAACGTAAAGGTTGGTACTACTGTTTCTAATCAGGTGTACGTTTCGACTATTGAGGCAGTCGCAGATATTACCGACCCAAACAACCCAATAACCCCGCCCGCTACAGGTGCGGCATGCGGCGGAGGAGTGCTTGGCGGGCTGGGTTGTGTTCGACCGCAGTTTGATCCTAAAGGCTCAGTGGCGGGCGCGCAAAACATCGGCGACTTTATTATTGCGGTAATCAATGTATTACTCGGATTACTGCTCGCGATTTCGGTTCTATTCATTATTATCGGCGGTTACCAGTACGTCACCTCAGCGGGTAAGGAAGACCAGGCAAAGTCTGGGAGGAGAACGGTCACTTACGCGGTAATCGGCGTGGCTGTTGCCATCCTGTCGTATATGATTGTGCGTGTAGTAGAGGGAACGCTTAGCAAATAACTCATATATTTTATGCTTTCAATTGTTTTTCGGCCTTTCCAACAATATATAGTGCGACTGTTGACGTTTGGTGTCGCGGCCTGCGCAATCCTTTTTTCCATTGCCGGCCCTGCGCTTGCCGGTAATTACATAAACATTACCCCGGCTCAGTTGCGACCGGGTGAGTCTATTACTATCAGTATTACAGCA
Organism: Candidatus Doudnabacteria bacterium; assembly: GCA_016788805.1. Lineage (GTDB taxonomy): Bacteria > Patescibacteriota > Doudnabacteria > UBA920 > UBA920 > JAEUSE01. Next base: position 1,271 of record JAEUSE010000152.1, on the reverse strand, counting down.
CCTAATGCGGCGGGGAGTTGGAGGTGTATTGAGGCTCCCGGGTACTCCTGTAACGATCCTTCGGTTTGGCGGCAGCTCCCTGCGAGCGGCACGGAAACGGTAGGGCCCCTCGCGATTGCCGCTAACACTCCGCCGGGACCTATTACGTACAAACTTCATTTGTTTGCGGACAAAGACGTAAATACTGAATTGACAACATATCAAGAATCGGCAACTGTAACCATCTTAACTTCAAACGTTACCCCTCCGACAACCACTACGCCCATTCCAAGCGACCTTGTGTGTCCGCTAGGACTAGTGAAAGACGGCCCTACCGGGTTGTGTCTGCCAACTAACCCTCTTACGCCGGCCGCGGGCAGTATTGTTGCGAGCTCCAGTGTGGGACAGCTTATTCAACGGTTTTTAGACATTTTACTGACGCTCGCCGGAGTTATCGCTATTTTGTTTATCGTTATTGGCGGGTATCAATATATTACTTCCAGGGGAGCGGAAGACCAGGCGAAAGCCGGTCGTAAGACCATGACTTATGCGATAATCGGCCTCATTGCCGTTTTGTTAGCGTATACCGGCGTGAACTTAGTGGTTCGGCTTATTACCACCGGCACATTGTTTGGCTAATATTGCAATGTGGTTTATAAAACAAGACCGGCAGGGTCTTGTTTTTTATTTGGCGCTTCGGGGCTAAACCTGATAAAATATAGTGCAAGCCCTGATTTTCTCGCGGTTACGCTTAATTATATTACTGTTTCCTCAATTAGTTGAGCATATGCGGTTAGGGGCCGGGTGGCAAAACTGGCAGCTTTGCCTTGCGCAGCTAGTGGCCGGGTGGCGAAATTGGCAGACGCACTAGCCTTAGGAGCTAGCGAGAGAAATCTCATGGGGGTTCAAGTCCCCCCTCGGCCACCAACTGCGCAAGACACATCCCGACTCTGAGTCGGAACGAGAGAAATCTCATGGGGGTTCAAGTCCCCCCTCGGCTACCAAAATCGAATACAGAATTTGGAATAACTAATCACGGAGTTTGAAATAACTCATAGTTTGTCCGCTTGTTTGATATTCTTTATTTCTATCTCATTATTCATAACTTAGATTTTATATGTGGAAATTGATTCGTAACATTGTCATTACGTTGGTCGTGTTTTTGCTCTTGACTGCCGTACTGGGAACTTTTTCTACCGACAAGCATACAAAGCCTGTGCAAATTACAGAGATAGTTGGTTTGGTGAGTGCAGGTAAGGTTGAGTCGGTTGACGTCGACCAAGATAAAGTAA
>JAEUSE010000151.1 GCA_016788805.1 Candidatus Doudnabacteria bacterium | reverse complement strand
TTGATGAAATGGCGTGTTTGAATTTGCGCGTCGGGTTGCTTTCGCCAGTCAGGGCGAAGTCGTTGGTGCTGAGCTCGTCTTCGCGTAATATCCGCAGGTCAGCCGGGACGTTATCGCCGGCTTCTATGCGCACTATATCGCCCACTACTAGCTCGGCTGAATCAACTTCTATCTCGCGCCCATCGCGCAGTACTTTGGCTTTTGCCACGACGAGTTTTTCGAGTGATTCTATGAGTTTTTCGGCTTTATACTCTTGTAGGAATCCTATGGTTGTATTGAAAAAAACCAGCGCGAGTAGTACTACTGCGGTGCGGACATCTTGTAGGTAAAATGACAATGCCGAACTGGCGAGCAGCAGCACAATCATAAGGTCGCGGAACTGCCGTGCATAGGTAGCCAGCCATGATTCTTTCTTTTGTAGGCTTAGGGTGTTTTGCCCCAGTTGTTCTAGCCGCTCAGCAGCGGTGTCATCGCTTAACCCCTTGGCCTTACTATGTAGTTTTGCTAGTACTTCCTCGCCACTGAGCCGGTAGTAGGCGAGCTGTTTGTCTTTTTCGGCATTTTGCATATCTTAAGTATAAGCTGTTTACCCCAAAAACGCAGCCACTTATGCTTGCATATATATTCCCAAGGTGTCAGCATACCCGCTATGACACAACATGAGGTGCCCCACAGATCAGGGGGCTTGGTGGCTGGTGTGGTAGCTACTCAAGGGCTAGCTCGGCTTCGGAGAGCTGTATTGGACGCAAACGGTAGTCCGGTTGCTTTTTTGCGTAGTTTGCCAGAGGAACATAGACGGGATGCTCTTGATCTGATTGCCGGACTTGGAGATGCTGCCACTCGAGCTAGGGCTCAAGGTACACTTGTCGCTCCACGAGAGGTCGACGATATAGCAGCGGGGAGCCTGCCCACCGGAGATTATCCAGCAGGTGTTTTAGGTATTCCGCCCGTAACTTTAAAGCCAACCGCTGCGGCTACAGCAATAGTAGCCCTACGACGCGGAGGATCGGCTGTTGACCTTACCGAAATGACACGAACATGCGAACAAGCGGTGTCGATTCCGGTCATATCAACGGGATTAATCAAAGATCATAGAACGCGCGAAGAGCTAGTTATCGATACACGTGTAAAGGTTCTGCCAAGTGTGGTGGCGCATTATTTACGGCTAGTTTTTACTATAGACGGCAGTAAGATGCCTAATAATATCGAGCAAGGCATCGCTAGTTTAAGGGTGCAACATCTTGTTGGATTTGCCGCACTATTTGCGGCCGCTCCATTTGCAGCTCGTCACATGACTGCTAAGATCCAAGATCTTGATAAGCAGCAAGAACGCATACTGTACTATTTAGCAGGGTATGGCGACAAGCATATAAAGATAATCACAGACCGTTTGGTAGAGCCGACTCATATGGGCTCGCTTCTTCCTACAGATAAACTTGATGGATACAACAATATCGATACAAGTCGCATACGTACACAAAGGAGGGAGGGGCTATTAAGATTGTCGCCATTTAAGGACGCGCTCGCGGGTTTTGTTTTAGGGCCACGCGGTAGACTGAGTATTATACGTGAAGATGAAGATAGCTATTTCGGAAAATTCTCGCCATCCGCGCAATTGTATTTTGATCTGCTGCATACCTATTATTTGGGCGAAAATCAAAGAAGATCTGCAGCACTTCCAATACACGAACACATAAACAGGGCAGTAATGCGGTATGCATTGTTGCGGTCTGAGGAATTTACAATAGATGCGGGAGACCCCCCTACACTGCAAGCAAGTCGCGAGCAGCTAGAAGGGGAGCTGGCAGTGCTATTTTGTGTTTTATATGGGCACTCGCTTGAAGATTTTTTCACAACACATGCAATAAACCACGATATAGCACGTATTGCAATTGAGCGTTATGTTGAGCTTAGTGAAGTAGGGGCGGATGCAGGTGGGCAAAAAGAAAACAAGCTGGATATCAATGACGTGTATATTGCAGCTAAAAGCCTAGTCGATAACTATGCTAAGTCACTGAATTAAATAGGCTCAAGTCTGGATTACGTTAGCAATGCGTAACCATATATTCTCGTTCTTGACTAAGGGGCATATAATAGACAGTAAGAATTCTAACTGTGAGGCAAGGTCATACGATGGCGAATCATCAAGTTTGTCCATTAACGCAAACAATTTGCGAATCGTTTCCATCCACACAATTTAGTGCGAAGATTGAAGGTTCTACTGTCAAAGGCGTAGTGGCCATGCAAATTGGCGAATATGTAGCCCTAGCCAATTTAACCCGCGGCAAAGTATGTCCTTTGGTAGATACTTTGAGCGGCGTTATTGCACCTAAAGTTGGAGATGTGGTTCCACTCCAGCTCAATCAAGGAGGAGTTGCGACTAGAATCGGCCCCACGGTGTCAACTGCATGCGTTGAACTTCATCCTTGGGGCTAGACTCGTTTTGTCTACTTCTTATCTAGCGTATACTTATAGATATGGCGGAGGAGAGTCGGAAGCGGTTGGCGGTTATAGATGGCAAATCGGTATTCTATCGAGGTTACTATGCTATGTCCAATCTTGCCACTAAAGACGGCACCCCCACTGGTGGGGTGTTTGGTTTTGCCACCATGGCGCTCGAGGTCATTCGTCGGCTGAAGCCGGATTATGTTGCCGTGGCGTGGGATAAACCCAAAACCAACATCCGCAAGCGGCTCGAAATATACCCAGAGTACAAAGCTGGGCGCAAGCCGGCGCCGCCGGACTTTTATGAACAAATTCCCGTGCTACATGAACTGCTAGACGCATTTGGCTGGCCGCTGTACGAACTAGATGATTACGAAGCCGATGATATCATGGGAACATTAGCCGTTCAGGCACGTGAAGCGGGGCTTGAAACACTGCTTATTACCTCTGATATGGACATGCTGCAGCTGGTAAATGGCCATGTGAAAGTATTTGCACTCAAAAAAGGTCTGAGCAGCATAGAATTGTATTCACCCGAGACGTTTACGGCTAAGTACGGAATAGAAGTCGATCAATTTTTGGACCTTAAGTCGCTTAAGG
>JAEUSE010000150.1 GCA_016788805.1 Candidatus Doudnabacteria bacterium | reverse complement strand
TAATAGCCTGTTTTGCGTACTCACTACAACTCGGATGAAACTTGCACCAGCCGTAAGGATGCCGGGCAGCAAACCAACCATGGTCCGGCGAGAGCGTCCGCTGATAGAAGCTAAGCAGTATTATCGCCACGCGAGCAAGCATACCCCCTCCTTACGGCCGGAGCAAACGGCACTTTAATAATTGCTGCTCTAAACTCGCCCGAATCTCAGCGTTCACACATTTTACAGCGGTGGGACGGACCACAAGCAAATAATCACCGACCGCCAAACGACTAAGATTTACGCGCATGAGCTCCCGAACAACTCGTTTCACCCTGTTTCTACGCACAGCCGATTTGGCAACCTTTGTAGATATAGATACGGTAATGCGGGGCGGCCTTGGAGCGGCTAAAAAACGTATCGTAAAATAGGGACCAAAAAAAGAACGCCCTGCCGCAAAGACGCGTTGGACATCGCGAGTGTGTGCGAGGCGGTTTTGTTTTGCAAACATGAAGTTAGTTCGTGAGTTTTATATAGTAAAAGGTTTATAAAGCATCGTGTTCACTTTACGAACTTTAAAACTTTATAAACCTTTTACTTATACAGTCGTAAGACGCTTACGGCCTTTCGCTCGACGTCGAGCAATAACGGCCTGACCGCCTTTGGTTTGCATTTTCTTGCGAAAACCATGAACCTTGGCTCTGCGTTTTACCTTCGGTTGATAGGTACGTTTCATATCGATAGGCTGTTCCAAACACGGCTTCGGAACAAAACAAGGGTTAATATCTACGCGTTACGGCAAGCACTCCACGTAGTATACCGATTTTATTGGCCCAAGTCAACGTCGCAGGTTTTATTCTAACCCCAGCTATCGATACGTTGTATAATGGTTACATGTCCGCGTCAAAACACTTAAAACCAACCATTACTGTCCTTACCGGGAGCCTTACCCTCCTACTTGTCGCCGCCGTTGCGCTTGCCCGGATTCAGCCCGCGCTCGAAGACGTTGTTACCGCGTACACCCTGCCAATCGGAACAGTAGCCGGGGTATCTGTAGGCGGCGTAATAGAACCAACGCCCACCAACACACTCTACGCCCAACTACAAACTCAAGAAGAGGAGCTTCGCCAAAAACGTCTTGCACTCGAAGCAGAACAACGCTATTTAGCACAAAATAGTCAAACAAAAAACACGTTTCTATATTTTATCATCGGGCTACTCACCCTCCTCGTACTGGTCAATTTTTATTTCGATATAAAGCGTAGCCGACAACAGATAAACCGAGAGGTACACGCATGAGGCGCTTAATCCTCTTACTGCTCTTATGCTTCTGTCTAGGCCAGAACAACCTCGCGGAGGGAGCGCTTTTATACAGCAGAAGTAATACACTAAGCACTTCGGCCGTATCCGTTCAGGCTACACACGACATTACTTTCCGCAACCCCACAACCATCCCTGTCTCCGGTAAAATAGTCTTTACGCCGACGCCCGGGGAATTTTCCATCCCGACCGGACTGTATTATCGGGATGTCGACCTGCTTATTAATGGAGTACAACAACCGCTCAGCAGCACACCGGGCAGCGGAAGCGGTAGCCCACACGGAGTCAATGTCGTAACGGGCACAAATGGAACCGTGACGCTTACCTTAAACGACAGCACGAGCATCGCCGCCGATAGTACTGTAAAATTGATTATCGGACCGGGCGCCGTCTACGAAATGGCGGGTACACTCGGCATAACCAACCCGAGCAGTATTGGCTCCCGCCTCGTAACCATACACACCGAAGATAGTTTTGGCACCCCCCTCGACACAGGAGGTATCGGCCTTGCCATAACCATACCTGTTGGCATAGCTGGTAATAATACTGCCACAACCGCAGAAACTCCGGCCGTTGGAATTTTGTCGCCCGGTGAAGGGGGTTATATCCCACCGGTGGGCAGCACTAATATAAACGGAGCCATAGGTGGAACCGTTGCCGGGCGGTGCGATACCGGAGCGACCATAACCCTACTTATTCCACCGAATAGCTGGCCAAGCATAGGCATGGTACAACTATCTTGTCTCCCCTGGAGCTCCTTCGAACCAAAAACAGGCGCGCCGACAGGCAGAGGCGCACTTGCGGATACTATCTTTGGTGTCACCGTGACTACTTCCAGCGGCGAACCTATTCCCTATAGCCTAAAACCACTCACGATTATACTTACCTACACCCCGGGGCAAAAACAGACATTCTCAAACAATGTCATGGCGTTTAGTTTTAATCCCAAACTTTTTTGGAGGACCACAGACGGTAATCTGCAAAACAACCCACCCGAGCGGTTTTATGTAACTACCAACAGACTCGAGCCCATTACATTACTCGGACAATCTACACACGTAGCTTGCGCGGACCTGCCGGCAGATCTTAATTGTGACAGCCGGGTTAACAGCACCGACTTAAGCATCCTTATGTACTACTGGGGCAGCACTCACCCGGGTCTCAAAGCGGACATTAATAAAGACCAAATAGTGAACCTGGTGGACTTTAGCGCACTACTCTATTGGTGGACAAACTAATATGACACATATCTTTCAGCTCAGTAAACGAATAATCAGCATAGGCTTAACTATAATAGTCTGGACTTGCACGAGCCTACCCATCCACGCAGCGCCTTCCGAGACGACATTAAGCTTCAACGGTCCGGACCAAACCACAATCGGCACTTCAATTACTATTCAAGTACTACTAACAGCCGCAACGCCTATAAATGTAGTGCAAAGTGCCGTTATCTATGACAGTCGTGTGTTAGATGTAACGGGTGTTTCAAGCGGCTCCTCCCTTCTGCGATATTGGCAACAGCAACCACGCCCGAACCGATTTAACAGCAGGATCGATTTTACCGGTGGCCTACCCACACCGGGGTTTCAAGGCATCAACGGAGAACTCTTCACTCTCTCTATAAAAGCAAAAGCATTGGGCACCACCACTATATCTTTCGCACCGGACAGCCAAATACTTGCAAATGACGGCAAAGGGTCACTCGTACCCTGGAGCATGCAGCCGCTGGTTTTAAAAATAAAAGAGGTTAAAAAATACGACCC
>JAEUSE010000014.1 GCA_016788805.1 Candidatus Doudnabacteria bacterium | reverse complement strand
TAACCAAACCGATGATAGCGTTTATGATTGTATTCTTACCTTTCGTGGCCCGGTCCTCATTGCCGGCCGAAGTAATGTACAGGAAACCACCAAAAATAATGAACAGCACATCAATAGCCAAGGTTATACTCAAAACCCAGTTAATGACCGTCAAAATAAGTAAGTTGACGTCTTTTACGTCATTACAATTTAAACCGTTGAGTTTATCGCAAATGCCACCGGCGCCGCCGCCGGGTAACGTATTCGCCTGCACTGTTAATGCGGCCGTACCCATAAGCAAAGCAACCGCTACCATAAGCTGCACTACGGCAGTCCATGTATTTTTTTTGACAATTTGTTTCAAGTGATATGCGCCTTTCACTTATCGAGTGATAAGCTTGATTATTTTTAAATTAAACTAATTATAACATACTAATACACTCCGTATGCACGCACCCTCTGTCGTACGCGCCACACACCGGGCTAAAAGACGCTGCCGGTAGTGGCCAAGCGGACCACTATCGTTACAATACCGTAGGCAAACAATACCAAACCCAAGCCGATAACCGCCCACTTAATCGTCTTCTTGCCGCCTTCGGCTTTTTTGTCATCACCGGCGGATGTCATATACTGATACCCGCCAATAACGATAAACAGTATCGTTAACGCGCCGGCCAAACCAAATCCAATTCGTGTGGCCCTCTGCAGTGCCTGCCCGGGGGAGTAGCAGTTCGCGGCCAGGGGTCCCGGCGTGCCCCCACCGAATTCCGTAAAATTCTGAGACAACTTAGTGCAGTCAACCGATACGGTGGGTGTTGCAACGTTCTGGGCGTACGCAGGAGCCGCAACCAACAGACTGCACACCACCGCCAAAACCAGACCGCTTATTTTATACATACGCATCAGTAACATTATTTATTGTCTCCCAAGTAAGCTTTGTACCATGGCAATAATGGAAAAGGACATCAGCGCCACCACGAGACCAAGTACCGCCCACTGCACGGTCTGCTTGCCGGCAGTTACGGCCTTTTCGTTGCCGGCCGAGGTTACCATGCGCACTGCCCCGATAATTATAAATAACACGGACAACGACCCAACCATAATGAGCAAGAAGCGGATGAACGCAACAATGAGTTCTCCCAAACTGTTGTAACTAATAGGGTTTACAATCTGCCCTTCGGTCACTGCAGCCGGGGGGGTTGCGAGTTGCGCAAACACCGAATGCGGCATTGGCGCGACAAAGAAAAACGCGCACAGTCCTACACATATTAAGATTCTCGTATATTTCATAAAGATTACTGCGGTCTAATTAGATCGTTTGAATTATTATTAGGATCTACAAAGCTTCCCGGATCCTTCAAAATATTACCGCCCTGAGAATACCCGACTACTATAAACATAGTCTGAACCAATACATAGGAAACGAGAATGACAGCGAGTCCTATGAGTGAATTGGTTACTGCTTTCTTGCCGGCGGCCTGCCCGGAGGGGTTGCCGGCGGAGGTCACCATCAGAAAACCCCCGTATACCACTCCCCCGGTCGCTACCACGGCCGCACCGGAAAATAAATAATTCACTAGTCGAGCAGCAGTATTGAACAGGTCCCCCAGTTTGCAGCCGCTGGAAGCATCGCCGTTGTTTTCGTTCCCGCAAGTCACCAAGGCCGCCTGCGCGTGGGGAGCCACCTGCAATAAAGTACCGCTTAACAAGGTAAGGGCGACTGCTGACAAAATAAACGCATACAAAAATTGTTTCATAAAAAATTCAATTAAGGCCTCGGAATAGTAATCGCCCCGGCCTGACCTAAAGCTTGCCCCAACGCGGTGCCGGGGGCGATACCCCGAAGGGTTACGTCATCGAGCATTTTTGATATCAGCGCGTCAACCTTCCTCTGATCCGGTCGGTAAAAATTCTTTGCGGTTAAATTCGCGTGCGCAAATACGCCGATGTCCGGATCCTGCGTCTGCAACTCAATCAAGTCTTTTCGGCTGGATGGCAGTTTGTGAGCGGCGTAATACTGATCCAACGCGGTTTTCTCGCTAATGGTTTTCAAAAACTCCCAAGCACCGTCCGCACTCTCGGTCTGCTTACTCACTACATACCCCCAATAATTGGCAAAGTTTACTTCAGGGTTATCCAAATCCGGCTGAGGGACAGAGGCTACGTCAAAATTTAAATTAGAAGCTTTCTGTTGTATGAGCTGCCGAGCATAGGAATAATCTATAATCATAGCCGCCCGACCATTGGCAAATGCGTCTATGGAGTAGTCGCTCTTGGTATTCCATGTGTAGTTACGACTCACCGGGTTAGAAAAAGAAGTGAAAAAATTAATCGCGTCCAGGGCTGGCTGTTGACTCAATCCGTTTTGGCTGGGCTGCCCAAACAAAGGAGTGCTGCCGTCCGGAGACCACGATTGACCGCCCTTCTGTAAGGCAAACAGATATAGCAGGTCCTCAGCTCTATGGATTTGCCCACCCGGCGCGGTACTAGATAAACCAAGCGCCACACCGCTACGATTAAAGTAGCCGAGCTGGCTCTGGCGAGTTAATTTTTGCGTGTCTCTTTGGAGCTCATCCCAAGTTTTTGGAGGGGTCGCAATACCGGCAGAACCCAAAAGGTCTTTATTATAATACAACGCCAAACTGTCTACGTAATTGGCTATACCGTAAATTTTCCTATCTCGCACAAAATCGTTTACCACCACATCTACAAAAGCATTCTTATAGTCAGTATAATTCCACAAGGCCTCCGGAGCCGGCACCACTTTATCCAGATACTTCGGTAGCCAGGCGTTGTTGACGGTAAAAATATCCGGACCCTGACCTGACGCAAGGGCGTTAATCAAGTCTTCCTCATATGTTTCCACCGGTTTAACCACAAAAGACACCGTGGCACTCGGGTGAGTTTTCTGATAATGCGCAAGCAAAGGTTGAAACTGGGCACCGTCTTCAAACACCGACCACACAACCAAGTTTACCGGTTTTACCGCCGGCTTGCTTCCGCAACCGGAAAAGACCAGCGCAATAAGCGCGAGTAAGCCTATTTTTCCCAACCGACTGTTTTGCAATTTTAGTTTCATATACGAATGAATTATCTACTGCATTTAGTATAGCAAAAAATAACCCCGACCGAGAGTCGGGGTTCAAAGACTAGAGGGATAAACCTCTCAGGTATTCTTTTAAATCATCGCGCAAGTCATCGTGCCTCAGCCCAAACTCAACCACTGTTTTCAAATACTCGAGCTTATCGCCACAGTCGTAGTACTTACCGCCTTTGATTTCTAAAGCATACACGTCTTTCAATTGCTCAAGTAGGATATTTAAACCCTCAACATAGTAGAGTTCATTGGCGCTACCAGAAGCCGCGCGCCGTTGTAATGCTTCGCTAATTGCCGGCACCATCTCGGGTCCGAACAAAAACCCAGAAACGATAGCATAATCAGAGTCGATGACGCCCGGTCCTGGCTTCTCAATAGTTTTGTCTGCCTTCAGCAATCCGGGACGTACTTCTTTGCCAATGGCATAACCATATCTTTTATAGTCAACATCGCGCGATAATCGGATACTGCTTAAAATGGCGCTCCCTCCAAATTGTTCATAAGCGGCAACCAGCTGCTGACTCCGAGTAGGGGTAGCGTCTATAAAATCGTCTGCCCATAGATATAGAAATGGTTCGTCACCGATAAAGCTGCGGGCATTCCAAATAGGCACACCATTACCATACGGACCTTTTTGCCGAATATAGTGAAAATTAGCCATTTCAGCAATTCTGCGGACTTCTTCTATTTTGTCGTGCTTTCCGGCTTCCTCTAGCCGCTTTTCCAATTCAAACGGGTAATCAAAATGGTCTTCAATATTACGTTTATGCCAACCTGTCACAATGGCAATATCTTCTATTCCCGCAGAAACCAACTCTTCTACCGCATATTGGATAATGGGCTTGTCCACTAAAGGCAACATCTCTTTCGGCATGGCCTTTGTTGCCGGTAAAAAACGAGTCCCAAATCCAGCTGCGGCAATTACCGCTTTTCTTACTTTTTGAGCCATAAAAAATAGTTAATTCCCCATATATGATGACCTAAGCCGGCTCCACTGTCAAAACACGTATACGCAATACTATAATACGCTATAATACCACCACGTATGCAATCACTCGGTCTACGCTTTCAAAAGGTAAAACATCGCGCAACATTTTTTCGTAATCCCGGAGTACATATTCTCATACTAACCCTTATTGTAGCCGGAACCCAGTGGTATAATTGGGGGATTTTTGGCGATCCGGACGCCCAATTTCATCTGACCGTCGCGCGACTCATGCCGGCATGGCCGACATCTACCCAATTCTTTTGGCTCCCCTTTACAAGCTGGGGCACCGCCTACGCTGATCAACATTATTTATTCCATTTATTTCTCAAACCATTAGTACTGTTAGGTGCCGGGCAAATAGTTATTGTACTGGGGTTTCTGCTAAACTTACTCGGCTTTAACTGGCTACTCAAACAGGTTACAACCCACAACCGAAGCCCCTGGCTCTGGTTGTATGCCTTTGGTTCTGCGGACCTATTTACACGCGTCAGTCTTATAAAGGCAGAAGCAACCGGTATGGTGTTCCTGTTCCTGCTTACCGGTCTGCTCATAAAAAGAAAATGGCAGTGGTTACTGCCCATAATGGCTCTCTACACGCTATGGTATGGGGCCAGCACTCTGTGTCTTGTTGTGCTCGCGACATACTGCGCTACGGAATTATTTCTCAAAAAAACTCTACTCTTCCGGCCGGTCTGCTGGGCACTTGCCGGGTTGTTTCTCGGCCTTGTTATACACCCCCAAAGCGCGGCACTACCAGCCCTATTGTATGACCAAATTACCGGAGCAGGCCTACTTCGGGTAATACCGGGAGGAAACGAATGGTACGCGCAACCTGCCGCGTTCTTGCCGGACAACATACTTGTATTATTACCCTGGGTTATAAGCCTGTTCTACATATTCAAAGCTCGCAAAAACACACCTCAGACCCTCTGGTTCATTGCACTAAGCAGTTGCGCGCTGTTTCTTCTCGCACTCTATTCGAACCGACTTACATTGTATTGGGTACCTTTTGCGGTACTCCTCATGGCCCATACGCTACCCTCCCCTGTGCAAAAAATATATAGGGAGCTATTTAGCACGCCTGGTCAAACCCTCAGAAAAGTTTTGGTTGTACTGCTAATAGCTCTCGCGGCCTCGCGCGGACTACAAAATATCTACAATATAACTACCACCATACACCGCATAGGACTTCCGGTAGATAGACTACGAACCGCCGCCGAATGGCTCAATGCCCATACTCAACCGGGAGATGTTATTACCAACACCTCTTGGCATATCTTTCCCGAACTATTTTATTGGAACACAAAAAATAGGTACATTGCCGGAGAAGATCCAGCGTTTCTCTGGATTGCCGATCCGGACCGCTACACGGTTTGGAAACGTCTTGAGCACCCTACAACTCAAAATGAGTACGGTATTGGCATGCGCGCCTTCCAAAGCACCTGGCTGATTACGCCTCACGTACACAATGCACCGGCAGACAGCAACCCGCACCTTCGACAAGTATACGCTGATGAATCCGTACGCATTCTACACCTTACCAAATAAACCTAGTCGGATTTCGGTCTGTACTGAATACTTTCGGCCAAATGGTCCAAGCCAATGCGTTCCGAACCGGCTAAATCTGCAATAGTCCGGGCAACTTTTAAAATTCGATGGATACTCCTACCCGAAAGGGCGTACTTCTGGGCAGCGGTAGAGAGTAGCTCGCTTTCCATTGAACCAAGTTGGCAGTATTCGCGTATTTCCACTACTCCCATCTCACTATTACTCCTCCCCAATCCGAGTCGCTTTGACTGTACTAGACGGGCCGCTTGTACTCGGGCCGCGACCTGTTCAGACCGCTCCGCCTGTTCGGGGGCACGAAGCTTGTCATAAGACAGCCGTGGCACGTCAATATGTATATCAATCCGGTCCAACAAAGGCCCGGAGAGCTTTTTCTGATATTTAAAAACCTGGGTAGGAGTGCACACGCACCGCTTGTCCGGATCGCCGAGATACCCGCACGGGCAAGGGTTTTGAGCGGCTACGAGCATAAATCGAGCCGGAAATGTGTACGTATTCTTAGAGCGAGACACGGTAACCAGGCCATCCTCCAACGGCTGACGCAATGCTTCCAACACCCCACGGGGAAACTCCGGAAGCTCGTCTAAAAACAACACGCCCCGATGTGCAAGGCTAATCTCCCCAGGTCGTGGCACACTCCCTCCCCCAACCAATGCGACGCTAGAGGTAGTGTGATGAGGGCTACGCACCGGCCTAACAACTACGACACCACTCGCCGGAAGTTGTCCGGCAATGCTATATATTCTCGTTAAATCTAAACATTCAGAAAGTGTTAAAGGCGGTAGAATACCCGACATTGCCCGGGCTAAGAGCGTTTTTCCAGAGCCGGGAGGCCCGGACATGAGCACGTTATGGCCGCCGCTTGAAGCAACTTCCAATGCGCGCTTCGCCATCTCTTGGCCCGCTATATCGGCAATATCTAGTAGTGCCTTAGGTTTCTCAAAATACGCCTCCATAGAAATCGGCGGTGTCGCTTCCATAAGACGCTTGCCGGACACATGCAGCAATACTTGTTCTAAAGTCGCACAGGCATATACTGTAATCCCGGAAACAAGCGCCGCCTCCCGAGCGTTTGCCTCAGGTACAAATAGCGCAACAGCGCCCATACGGGCCGCTTTCAAAGCAACAGGCAATACCCCCGGCACAGACCGCACCGCACCGTTCAGGGCCAATTCGCCGACAAACCAGCACCCCTCCACCGCGAGCCCCTGTTGCCCTGACGCTTGAACTATTGCTAAAGCAATGGGCAAATCAAATAAAGTACCAACCTTCGGAGTATCAGCGGGGGCTAAATTAATCGAAACCCGAGTTTGCGGATAGCTACAACTACTGTTCTTCAGCGCGCTTCGAACCCGCTCCTTACTTTCTTGCACCGCGACATCGGGCAAGCCTACAATTATTGTGGCCGGCAATCCATTTGTGACATCAGCCTCCACAGTAATCGGCGCCGCTTCCAAACCGAGGACTGTGGCGGTCATTATATGGGCAACCATACGCTAAGCTTTAGTTACGGTTGGCATATACGCTTCGCGTACCGCATGCACGCAAATAAATGTTACGCCAACCACAATCCAAACATCTCCCAAATTAAAGTAGCCGTCTCCAATTCGGATAAAGTCTCGAACATATCCGAAATATAGCCGATCCGCAATATTAACGGCCGCGCCGGCACATATAGCGAGCCAAGCGAAATTTACGCCCACATAATTCGTGGCCCAACTCCGAACCACAGAACGCACGAGTATAAACAGTACGATAGCGTAAATAATATATATAAGCGCCGTCGGCATCTTCCAACTAAAAGCGAAGTCATAATTGCGAAAAGTCACGAACCCAAACCAGCCGATAACTGTATTCTCACAAAAGCCTGCAAAACAAAGGTATCGTGTCACCACGTCTAAGCCGCAAAGAACAAAAAAGACATACAAAAAAAGGGACGCTCCCGGATTGGAAGCATCCCCATACGTTGCCGCACTCGGATTTCTAACCGATTTGAGTGTTGTAGCCATTTTCGAAAAAATCGACATTGTAAATCAAAACTAAGTCTTGCCTATAACGCCCTATCCGCATATGGGTTCACCTCTAAGCGCTCCTGGCTAATAGGCACACCGTTGTCATCAATTCCGTAAGTTCCGGCATCAATCTTTTGCAAAGCTACCTCAATCTTGGCAAGATCTGCCTTAATAACTGCGATGATGTCCTGGTTTGCTTCGTCCAATGCGAGCTCACCGGCCGCATCTTCGCCATCCCCAAGTTCGGTGTGTGGTTCCAGCCCCCCAAGCTCCTCTTGCAACTTCTTTTTGTCCGCCAGAAGTCGCTGACGCATATGTTCAATAAATTCTTGTGTAAGCATGGCAGTAAAATTACTATACGGCGCAACAGCTACTCAGACGCGGTACGCAGTACAGAACCTTAATAAAATCCCTCGCAATGAGAGAGTCGGCTGTCGGTCTGACAGCGTGGACACCAACATTACTAAGTATACGCATAGTATATCATAGAGCTTACCCGCTTGTGCGCACCCCAATCTTCAATTGAAGCGTGGACAAAATGATAATAAAAAAACCGCTTAAATATGACAAAAGGCCCCTGCAAGGGAACCACGTTAAATAAAGTGTTCCGCAGAGGCCTATAGCCCCTTAAGCTTGAATCACTTTACGCGCGGTCTTAAACTACTAAAGCTTTGGTAGCTTAACACCGTGCGTAAGGCAATATTTTCGTCGCTTCGAGGATTTCTCAGCTGCATTACAGATGAGATAGCGTCTGACATTCAAGTCTGTGCCAAACTGGACCTTAAGCTCCTCTTCTGGTGGGCTTCCACCTAAAATAAATTGTTCTTTTGTTTTTTTGATTTTTGTTTGATGTGCTTCCCTAAAATTTTGTTAGGAAAACTAGAACCTACATTTTTATTTTTATTTTGTACAATCAGCCCGGACTTGACGAGCTATGACGAAGAGCTAAAGGAGAACTGAGCATGTTAGCCGAATTACGAATTACGTAATTTTGGTTTCCTGCGCAGGTTTCCTTCTTCCAATTTCGCCTCGCGACTTGCGCGAGTGGCACGTATTTATTTGTTAATGTGCTATATAACTTACATAGTAATTGTAAATTTTAACATCATTCGTGTCAATTATCTGCTGTGCACAGAGCCTTATTTGCGCATACATGTAAGGAGAATACTTTTGAAAAATTATAAATATCAACCCAAAGCAATTTCCACATCTGCAATTCACATGTGGATAAGTGCGCTACTCACCCAGCAACTCCGAAAGATACGCGCAACACCTCCTCACTTACAGCCCGCTCTTCGGCCAGCACCGCCACCGTAACCCCCTGAGATATACGTGAACCAAATGGGCGAAGGCTTTGGGTAAAGCTAATAGCCTGAAAAACCAACTGCCCCGCGGCCTCGTTTTGAAAATATTTACGTAATACCGCAGACACAAAGGGGTGTGTCGCATCGACAATAGGCAAGCCTACGTACACCAACCGCTGCACGTCTAGCTTTGTCGAGCTAAAACCGGCCAATGCTTGTTGAGTGACCAACATAATGGACTTAGTGCTGAACCGGAAATTACGCAACACTTTTCCTACGCCTCCATGCACACCTACCGCAACAACCGCTCGAGTAAGCGGAAAATAAGCGTACTGTCCGTCATAGTAAGCCTTTAAGGCTAGTTGACTTGGAAACACCAAGCAGGCAATACTGTCGGAGACCTGCCGGAGCACCGCCCCATCCCTTTCCGGTCCGGTAGCGTACGCAGTCACACGAGGCACAGGAACGCTATCGACCTGTCGGGTGTGCTGTACAACCGTCGGCGAAGCCCCCATATGCACCCTTTGGGCTAAATAATCTAAACATACCCGGCCTTGCACATCAGTTGCATACACAATCCGACGCGTTCGTCCCAAAACTGCCTGCTGAACCGCCTCAACACTCAGCGGTCGACTCACAAATACGCAACGACCGTCCGCAATTTCCACCCAACGCAGCTCATCCATGGGTGTATTGTTAGCAAAAAACCATTCTATGCTTCGTAGAAGCTTTAAAAAAGTTTTGTCTGCCGATAAACCGGTTAGCCTGCCGAGTCGCTCCCTATAATTTTGACCCGCTTGAACCAACCGACTGAAAGCAAATGGAGTTATATCCGTCTGTGCTATAACCCCTTGCACCAACCCCTGATGTTTTTTAAACAATAGCAAGGCAGAAGCAAAAAAAACATCGGTCGCGGCGACCGCCTCCTGCAGCTCAGAAGCCTTGGAAGCGTCTCCAAAACCACTTTCGGGGTTATATATTTGCCGTAATTGGTGAATCGCGCCTTGCCAACTTAAAGTTTGGCCGCTTTGCTGCTCGAGCCATTCCAAATACTTATCTACCTCGCATACCCATACGGAACACCCCGCAGGGACGCTGCCGAGGCTTCGGTAATCGACTGCTACAATCCCGGATACCTGCGGAAACGGCCGCACCTCAGAAAAATGTTTTTTAAAATCCGTACCCAACAAAGACCAGTTGATCTCTGCTAAAAGCGGTACGTCTGTAGTCGGTTCGGCTTGCCAGATTAAAATTTTGAGTAATGCGAGAACCTCCCGCTCCGTTAAACCCTCAACGACTGTTTCCGCATGGCTGACCGTTTCCCCCGAAACTGCTTCGGCAATTCCCAAAA
>JAEUSE010000149.1:2872-3133 GCA_016788805.1 Candidatus Doudnabacteria bacterium | reverse complement strand
GAAACATTTGTCATGGGTGTAACCCAAACAGTAAACGGGACTTTAACGATCACGACCGGAACCCTGACCGCGCCCTCCGGAACCCTGACCATTGGGGATGACTTCTTTAACTCCGGAACCTTTACTCACAACTCCGGAACGGTCTTGTTTACCGGCGCCGTGGTGCATGATATTGGGGGGAGTAGCTCGACTGCATTTAATAACTTTACCAACACCACCGCCGGCAGCACTCTCCGTTTTAAACATCATACCGCTAACGTG
>JAEUSE010000149.1:0-2862 GCA_016788805.1 Candidatus Doudnabacteria bacterium | reverse complement strand
TGCTAACGGTAACAATATTACCATTACCTCAGACGATGGCGCGAACCAATGGCTTGTCGACTTTGCCTCGGCTCAGTCTTCGGTTACGTATGCTACTATCTCATATTCCGGTTGTCTCACATCGGCGACCGTAACACTCGACGCTACTTCAAACAATGGCGGGAACAACGGAACGTGCTGGAGTTTTCCTGCGGCAGGCATTACGGTAGCGGGAGTTGTGTATTTAAATGATGAAACAACCGCCGATGGCACCGGGTATACCATTAAAGCATCCATTAATGGGGGAACCGCTGCCAGCGGTAGCTCCAATGGGAGTGGGGTGTTTAGTTTTACAACGAGTGGTAGTCCAAATGTTGGTGAATTTATAACCCTCTGGCTCGACACCGCGGGGGGGAACAGGGGAACATTGGTGCTCAAGTATGGGGCATCCTGTACCGGTTATACCAACTGTACCGGGCTTAAGATTGTCAGGGATCAAGTGCGGCTTGAGAACTTTAATACCGGCAGTATTATAAACACTGACCTTGCTGCGTGTGATAACGACACGGGAACGGGGTGTGCTGACACCGATATTGGGTTCACTGCCAACGCTGGCGTGCTCACTGTTGCTTCAAATTGGGAGTTAAAAGTGGCTACGGGGGTGACGTTTGCTCCGGGGAACACAGTCACTACTCCAAAGCTTGACGTGGCCGGTACCTATACCGGTGCGAGCGAGACGCTCACTTTAAATGGGAGCGGGAGTAATACTACCTGTACGGATTCGGCTGCTATGCCTTTGTGCGTCGGTGGGACGTTTACTGCTCCAACGACCGTAGACTTTACCGGCAGTTCCGCGGCACTTATCAAGAGCGGTACCTATGTAAACCTTGGGGTGAAGCCCGGCGCAAATACCATAACTCACACTTTGAACTCCGGCAGCTTTACTATTTCCGGTAATTTTACCGCTGGGAACGGTACTAACACCACTGCCATTGTAGATGCTGATGCCAATGACCCTGGTGTGGAAGTGTCCGGTGTTATGGCCGTTTCAAATAACACCGAGTATAAAGTAGGGGGTGGGCAGTTAATCTTGTACGGCTCGGGCACCCCTCTAACTATTGGTGCTACTGCAGGTGTGTTTACCGCAAGCAACTCAGATGTAAAATATCTCGGCACCAGTGCGACCAATATTGCTGCAGCGACATACTACTCCTTGTTTGTTGGTGACTCTGCGAACTCCACGAACACTACATATACGCTTGGAGGTAATGTGTCAGCTTTCGGCCTTACAATTGGCGCTTCTTCGGGTACGGGTACACATACCTTAGACGCTTCAGACAAAACACTGACCATTACCGGTACCGGTGCAGTATTTACTGTAAATTCTAAAGGCGCATTTAGCGGTTCTACGTCAACGGTTATTTACGCGCCGTCTTCTCCTGGTACTGTTACAGTCGGGTCTGTAACCTACCACCACATTACTTTTAACGGTACCGGGTCGACTTTTAATTTATCGAGCGGCGGTATCACAACCGATAACGGCGGCGATTTAACAATTACCGCTGGAACGTTAGACGCAGTCAGCGGGCAGAATTACCCGGTTAGCATTGGTGGAAATTTTGTAAATAACGCTACATATACATACCGTAGTAACACAACTACGTTTACATCTACAAGTACAGGCAGGACACTCAGTGGTAGCACGAACCCTCGTTTTTACAACTTAACTTTTAACGGTAGCGGCGGGGGATGGTCTGCTCCGGGTGCATCGCCGATTGTAGATAATACGCTCGCAATATCGGCAGGGACTTTATCCGGAACAAATGATTGGTACGTTGCAGACGGGAATGTGAGTGGGAATGGAGTTATTAATTTAACCGGTGGTACGTTTACTTTGGGTAATTCTAACGGCACGTTTGGCGGCAACACTGCGTGGACGTTTAATAATTTGGTGATAGGAGATGCGCTCACTAGAAGTTCCAGTGCAAGCGGGTCAGGTAGTGTGACGGTTACTGGGACGTTCACCATAACTACAAATATGACATTTGATGCAGGTAGTAAAACTTATATTCTATCCGGCACCGGCACTCCATTTGTAAAAACCGGCACCTTTACACCAAGCACTAGCACATTTAGGTACACCGGCAATGGCGCAACCAATATCACCAGTACTACGTATTATGATCTTGAGGTAAAACCAGCCGGGGCTACGGCGCACACCTTTGGTACCGGTGCTTCGCAGACAATTGTTGCGAACAATGTCACTATAGGTGATGGAACTAACGCGGGTGCTACGGCAGATACCAACGATGTCACTCTCGATGTGAACGGTAACTTTACCATTGCCGCTGGGGCAACATTCACCGCTTCTAACGCGGTAAATATGACTGTCGCAGGCTCGTGGACAAACTCTGGAACGTTTAGTAACGGCGGGCGCGTGGTCAACTTTGATGGTACGGGCACCGGGAAGACCATTGTTGCGGGTGGTGACAGTAATCCATTTCACGACATAACAATTTCCGGTAGCGGTACCTGGACTGTTTCCACTAACGCCTTGAAAATTAACAGATTTCTAACAGTTAACAATGGTACCATGCAAGGTGCCCAAAACGTAACAGTGCTTGGAGGCGATGTCTCCGGAACCGGGACAATTAATATGACCGGAGGTACCTTTTTAACAGATGGGGATACTGTGTCTGGCTGGGGGAGTGACACCGCTTGGACTTTTTATAACCTTACTTTTGGCGACGGTACTGGGGTCGCAACCACTACCATTTCTTCTTCCAGCAATACCCAAATTACTGTAACCAACGTGCTAACTATTGCGGCCAACCAATCCCTCGACGATGCCCCAGGAAAGAACTGGATATTTAGTGGTTCTGG
>JAEUSE010000148.1 GCA_016788805.1 Candidatus Doudnabacteria bacterium | reverse complement strand
GCAGTAGGCTGAGCAAGGCCGATGTCTTCGCTCGCAAATATAACCATACGGCGGGCAATGAACAGTGGATCTTCCCCCGCCTCTACCATGCGCGCAAGGTAGTAAAGCGCGGCGTCGGGTTGGGACGCGCGCATGCTTTTAATGAACGCGCTTACGGTATTGTAGTGCTCCTCTCCGGCTTTGTCGTACCGGAGTGTTTTGGACTGTAAGGTTTCCTTGAGCGTTTCAAGGGTTATTTTGTCATACAACTTGAGTGTGTTGTCCAGCATGGTTATGGCTTGGCGGGCGTCGCCGTTCGCCATTTGAGTGAGCCAGGCAATAGCGTCAGATGAGATTACCGCGTCGCTCGAAGACTCACTCCTCGCAATGACACTAACAGCACGTTCAATGACGATACGAACTTCGTCAGTGGAAAGTTCTTTCAGTGTAAACACGCGACAGCGACTGAGGAGCGCTGGTATGACTTCAAAGCTCGGGTTCTCCGTGGTGGCACCAATCAGTGTAAGCTGCCCGCTTTCTACATACGGTAGTAAAAAATCTTGTTGTGCTTTGTTGAACCGGTGAATTTCGTCGAGAAATAAGATCTTAGGTGAGAGTTCAGACCCTAGAATTTTTTTGATATCATCTTTCCCGGCGCGCACGGCGGAGAGTTCGTAAAAGTCGGCACCCAGGGCGTTTGCGTATATGCGCGCGAGCGTTGTCTTCCCTACCCCGGGCGGACCCCATAGTAAAAAACTGAACAAGCGTTTTTGCTCTATAGCATTGCGCAAGGGTTTACCGGGGCCGACCAAGTGCTGCTGACCTATGTACTCCTCCAGCGTTTGTGGTCTAAGTTGTGCAGCTAAGGGTTCCATACACCAAGGCAGAATTATGAATTAGGAGGTATGAATCAAGGTAATAATAGGCTGTACTATCGTATACCTTAGTATACCACAAACAAAAAGGGGGGGTTACTCCCCCAAGTCGCAGATTAGATGTCAAAGCTAATCTGCATGGTTTCCCAAGTTGTCCGCTGGGTCTCTTCAAGCGCTTCGATCAGCTCCTCAATCGCTGGAGCCCTCTCAGCTAAGCCCCTCGCAGCAACTTCGGGGTCTATCTGTAATATCGTAACTGTCGACATAGCAGAATTACCTTTAGTTTGAGAATGAAGCAGCTAAACTGCTAACTATGTTTAGTATATACCTTGCACAAACACCCTGGACAAAATGAGTAAAAATTAGTAGACTATGTGCGCTTTTAAAATCCCAAACAGAGTCCGGAGGAAAAGTTTGTGGCACTAGAAGACGTACTGAACCGATACCACCTGACACCGCGCGAAGGCGGGGGGTGGGTTTCTAAACAATTCTGCGGTCGCGTGATAGTTGTTACTACCACGAGGACAAAGAAAACAAAAACGCCCCTTTCTTACGAGGTGGCTTTATATAGCTACGATGCGTGGAAAAAACGTGTAAAGTCCAAAATCAAAATTATCACGTCCACTCCAGTGGGCCAATTCACACCAGAATGGCTATCGAGCGCCATGGAAGCTGCCAGAAGGGCAGCGAACACTAACACTCGGAGGAATCATAATCGAAGGCAGGCCTAACTAAAAGCGGAGCAAGAAATTTCTTGCTCCGCTAATCATTTATATAACTGCCAAGTCTACTATTTCATCAATCCGTACTTTTGAAACAAAATCTGGAATGTGGGAAACCATTATGAGGCCGCCTTCGTACTGGTCCAACGCTTCGGCTATAACCGGCAAGTGGCGGAAGTTTATGTGGTTGGTTGGCTCGTCCAGTATAAGCAAGCCGGGTTTCATAAGTACGAGTTGAGCGTAAGCAAGCAAACCTTTTTGCCCTTCGGACAAAGTTTCTATAGGGTTCGCTAACACCTTACCGTCAAGCAAAAAACTGGCGGCTACTGCGCGAAGCTTTTGCTCGTCTTGTTCTTTCATTACGTTTAACAACGCGTCAAAGGCTGACTGTTTGTAATCAAAGTTCGAAAAGTCTTGTTTGTAGTAGCCACTAAGAATATCATCCTGTATAGCGACTCCTGCGGCTTTGCGGTTGGCAATGGCATCCAGTAACGTACTCTTACCTATGCCATTGGGACCGGAAAACAATACATGCATCCCCCGTCGGACTGCAAGCACACGTTCTTTACTCACCGGCTTACCGTTTACAATGGCAGATACTGAGGTAATGTTTGCCACAATACCGTTAAAAAACGGGTCGTACTGTTGGGTAGGAATAGTAAACGGACGAATAGTTTTATCTTCCCGGCGCACTTCTACTTTGCTTTCTTCCGCTTCTTCGGCAGACTCGCGCATGCGCTTGGCTACGGCACGAAGTTTGCCACCTTTGTGGGCAAATTGTTCCGACTGCGCTTTAAGCTTTTTTATTTCTTGTTCTGCGCGAGCGTTTTGTAGATTTTCTCGTTCAATGCGCTTGGCTATTTCTTCTACCACGTCGTAGTAGTTGCCGGTGTACTGTTCTATTTTCTTCGTATGAGAGTCCAAGTACAACACACCGTCGGTAAAGGCGTTTAAAAAGTCCGCGTCGTGGGAAATAACTAAACAGGTTTTTTCATACATCATCAAAAAACCGGTAAGATGCTCAATACCTGCTTGGTCAAGGTTGTTGGTAGGTTCGTCCAGTAAGAGTATGTCGGGGTTTTGAATAATGGCATAAGCCAAAAGCAAGCGTGCTTGCTGCCCGCCGGAAAACTCGCGCACTTTCCGGTCTAGCGGCAAGTCTACGTTTACCACGTCGAATACGTTAGCTATGAGTTTGTCGAGGTTGTACTTTTTTTCGGTAAACGCAGTTGCAAAGTAATCCCGAACCGTTAAGTCTAACATGTCTTGGGGAATAACCTGCTTCGCTATGCCAATAGTGGCGTCCCGTGGGGTGAGCGAAATGGAACCTTCGGTGGGTTTTATTTCCCCGGTTATGAGTTTAAACAACGTAGACTTACCAGCGCCATTCTGACCCATAAGTGCAATACGGCTTCCCTCTCGCAAAGAAAAAGACGCCTCTTCAAGCAATAACTTGTGAGCGCTGTATTCAAAACTGACGTCGCTAAAACGTACAATAACTTCTCCGGCCATATAAATAGGAACTAGCTGCTAGTTTTTAGCTTCTAGAAAAAGTCTAAATTAAA
>JAEUSE010000147.1 GCA_016788805.1 Candidatus Doudnabacteria bacterium | reverse complement strand
CGCAAGGCATAACTCTCACCATTAAGCACATGTTACCCGCGGATGGAAAGTACGCCATCTTTGGACCCATGGCACAGGGAAACCACTTGGACCACCGCATTGGCAGAAACGTTTGCAAAGAACTGTCTAACAATATGTATTCGTGGCTAGATTACCCATATTGTATCCGGGAAGAATCTTCTATAAAAGAGCAACCTAAGTTTGCTTGGGTGGGTGATACCGGAAAAAAGACTGAGATAATTCAGTGTTATACCTCGCAAGTTAAAGCAATGTTTGGAGCAAATAAAGTAGAGCTAGTTGATGAACTATATTATTAGCATTATATGGATATTACCCGCATAGTTACTTTGAATATGTTTACAAAGATTGGTCAAGCCATGCCGCAGGAACTCGGTGTTTATAAATTTGTGCGGCGAGTGTTTGAATATCAACCGGAAAAGACCTACGACTTTGCGTTGTACCAAGATGAGGCGGGTCATTTAGTTTTGGCCAAAATGTGGACTGGAAATATTAAGAACTTGGATTTTTATTGGTTGAAAAACGAAACGGAAATTTATAAGGCGCTTGCTCAGACTGTATCAAAGTACAAGAATATTAACGTCTCTGCCCCCAGCTATAAAGGCGCATTTCATACATCAAATTCGTTTATATTATTGATTGACTATTTAGTAGAGGATAGAAATTTGCAGGATTTAAGTGTGGATGATTTTCATTCTATTCAGTTATATTTACATCAGGTTGGTCGCCTGATTGTCGGGACACGACGTGTTAAATCTCGCACATGGTGGTATTTTGTCTTGTCGGGTTTTGTTAATATGTGTGTTTCCATAATCCGTGATCCATGCTACTCGGTGCGATATATGCGTGCCTACTCTGCACTAATCAAGGTTTTGCCCCAGTATTGCAAGGAGTCCCTGGTGTTTACCCACCGCGATATTAAACGAGAAAATATTGTAATGCAGCAAGGGTGTTTGTATATAATTGATTTTCAACTAGCAGTATTTACCAATAAATACGTGGAGGTTGCTAATACGATTATTCATTGTTTAGAGAAGAAGCGTGCCAGTGCAGATTTTACACGTGCGCTAATGCGGCGGTATTTGCGAGAAGGGAAAGAATCAGCAGTTTACAAGGCATTTGCTTATTATGCGGTGTTGTACGACCAAGCCATTAGTCGTGCTTCTACAACCGAAGAAAATAGAATTTTTCTTAATTCGATAGAACAGTCTTGATATATGCAAGAAATGTCTTTAACAATTGCTATCCCTGCGTACAACGAAGCATATTAATTAGTATGAAATATGCCCTTACAGTTTGCATTCCAGCATATAATGAGGCTCAAAATATTGGGCGTGTTTTGCATGCTGTATTAGGCCAAGAACAAAGTGGTTATGAGTTGACTCGGGTTATTGTGTACTCCGATGCGAGTGTCGATGCGACCTCCACTATTGCCCGGGCAATAGGCGATAAGCGAGTCGAAGTCGTAGAAGGCTCTGTGCGTTCCGGCAAGGCAGCTGTTATAAACCACATGTTCAGTATGGCTCAAACGGATGCCGTTGTATTGTTAGATGCGGACAGCATTATTACTAGTAACCAGGTATTGAGTAAGCTTGTCCGGTGTATGCACGAACATAACGCGTCATTGGTTTCTGGGTCGTGTAAACCCTTACCGGCTCGTTCATTTATGCAGAGGTTGCTCGTTTTAGGCGTTGAAGCGTGGCAGGAACTGATAAGCAGAACTCCGAACAGCGACATGTATAGGTGTGGAGGACAGTTTGTGCTAATGCGGAAAGACTTGTATGCACATATAACTTACCCAAAGACCAGCGCGGATGATGTGTACCCGTATATCGTTGCGAAGGAGCGTGGTCTGAACTATGCGTATGATGTAACTGCGGAAATATATTATAAGCTGCCAACTACATATAGAGATTTCTTTAGGCAGCAAACCAGGTTTTTGAACGCCGATGCGTCCATGGAGGCTATTTTTGGTACGGATGTTGTGCAGAAATATTACACCATTGGTGTAATTGATAAATTAAAAGGAGTGGCCCGTATTTTCCTTAAACACCCAGCTTTGGCTATGTGCTATGCGCTCATGCTTATATTCCCAAAGCTATTGGTTGCTTTATTCAAACACGATACCGGCGGCTTGTGGGCTATTGCCGAGTCTACTAAAGAAATTCTTTAGGCCTATGCAGGTTATATTTTCAAACTACGACGATATAAATAACCCTTATTACGGCGGGGGTGGTGCCTTGGCGGTGCATGAAGTGGCTCGCCGTTTAGTGGCCAGGCAACATCAGGTTACCGTCCTCACCGGCTGTTACCCTGGGAGTAAGAATGAACTGATTGATGGGGTGCAGTATAAACGTGTCGGCTTTCATTTACTTGATGCGCGGATAGGACAACTCGCTTTTCAGTTTGCCTTACCATGGCATGTGGCTCGGCTGGAGTTTGATGTTTGGGTAGAAAGCTTTACTCCGCCTTTTTCTACCGCATTGTTGCCGCTGTTCACCAAGAAGCCGGTAGTGGGTTTGACGCACTTGCTTGGAGGTAAGGCCATGAAGTTAAAGTATGGCTTGCCGTTTGATATTCCGGAACGACTGGGTATGCGGCTGTATAGACATGTCATTGTGCTCCAAAAAGCCTTGCAAGAAGAGCTTGGTCGCATGGTGCCCCAGACACGAACATACATTATTCCCAATGGAGTAGCTGAAGAGGTATTGGAGCAAAAGCCTTTGCCTAAAGCCGGGTATATAGCTTTTTTGGGTCGGATAGACTTTGAGCAGAAAGGTTTGGATCTGTTGTTGCAGGCTTATGCAAAAGTAAAGAATCAGATAGGTGTGCCGTTAAAAATAGCTGGAATAGGCTTGGAGGGAGATATGCAAAGGCTGAGGAAAGAAATTGTTTCTTTGGGGCTTAGCGCGCAGGTTGAACTTGTGGGTAAGTTATCCGGACAGGCAAAGTTGGACTTTTTAAATCGGGCGGACTTTTTTGTAATGTCTTCCCGAATAGAAAACTTTGCCCTTGTGTTATTGGAGGCATTTGGAGTAGGTTTGCCCGCAGTGGTGTTTAATATAGCTGGAGTGGGCTGGGTGCCCGATACAGTAGCCGTAAAAGTTGAAGCATTCAACGTGAGCGCGTATGCTCAGGCTTTGGTAGATATGGCTCATAACGCGGAA
>JAEUSE010000146.1 GCA_016788805.1 Candidatus Doudnabacteria bacterium | reverse complement strand
GCTTCGAGGGGATACATTCGCAAGCACTTCGTAAGAACCTTCTAAAATATCTAACCGTTCTTTGGCTAAAATATATTTCTCGCCGCCCTGCTCGACTAACACATATTGAATATTGGGACCGATATGCAGTGCGGTATTACCCGGCAACGTCCAAGGCGTGGTTGTCCATGCGAGCACATAGGTAGACTCGTCGGTCATAAAATCTAGTATCCGCTGACGAGACAGCAAACGAAACTTCACATAGACCGAGTTCTCGGTTACATCCTTGTAACTATTATCCATTGCCACTTCAAAATTGGAAACCGGAGTTTCGCATCGAGAACAGTACAGCAACACCTTTCTGTCGGAATATATCAGCTCTTTATCCCACAGCTGCTTTAAACCCCACCAGACAGATTCCTGGTAAGGAGAGTCCATGGTCTTGTAAGAATTTTCAAACTCCACCCAGCGACCCATGCGCTTCACCATTTTGCCCCATTCATGAGCAAAGGTAAGCACATTCTCCCGACAGGCTTCGTTGAATTTGTCTACGCCCAACTCTTCAATCTGTCGCTTACCGGATATGCCCAATTTTTTTTCAACAATATTTTCAATTGGCAACCCATGACAGTCCCAACCCCAACGCCTACGCACATACCTACCCTTCATGGTCTGATATCGAGGCATAACGTCTTTAATAGTCGATGCGAGTATGTGCCCATAGTGAGGTAAGCCGGTGGCAAACGGCGGACCATCGTAAAACACATACGGCTCCCCGCCGCGGGTTTTTTCTAAAGACTTTTCAAAGGTTCTATCTTCTTCCCAAAAATTTATGACTTCCTGCTCAAGCCGGTTAAAATCAGGAGTGTTTGATTTACTTTTTTCTTCTTGGTTCATAATTCTTTATTCTTACTTCACTATCCATCCCATAGGCCTGATATAACCTATACGCCCTATTGGTCCTATAAGTCTTATACGCCCCATAAGTCCGTGATTGTTTACATCTGCTCAAGGGTTTGTATACCCAACACCGCCAACCCGTTGTGAATAACCCGCGCTGCCGCTTGCACCATGGCCAGACGAGCCGACCGCAGACTCTCTGTTTCTGCCTTGGCTACGGGGTGCGTCGTGTAGAATGTGTTAAACGCCTGAGCGGTTTCAAACACATGAGTCGCAACCAGTGCCGGATTGTATTCTTCCGCGGCTCGAGTTACCACCTCCGGAAATTGTTCTAACTTTTGCAATAAAATTCTTTCTTCCGTATCCCCCAACAACGAATAATTGATACTGTCACTGTCCGCTGTCCGCTGTCCGCTGTCCACTTGTCTTACAATGCTTTTTGCGCGCGCATAGGCGTACTGACAATACGGTCCGGTATGACCTTCAAAAGAGATGGACTCTTTAGGATCAAAATAAATATCCGTCGTCGGCTTTTGTTTTAACATGTAAAATTTAATTGCCCCAAGGGCAATAATTTGCGCCCGACGTTCTATTTCTGATTCACTAGCACTCCCGCTACCAATATAGGTACCGTGCGTAATACCGGTGCGACTTCTAATTTCAGTTCTGGCAATTTCTTGCATCTGGCTAATTAAGTCGTCCGCGTCTACAACAGTACCTTCTCGAGATTTCATTTTTCCTTCGGGCAAATACACCATGGCGTAAGATAAGTGATGCAGCTTCTCTGCCCACGCATACCCGAGCGCTTTAAACATGGCGAATAACGCCTGAAAGTAAAAATTCTGTTCAGACCCCACCACGTGTACAATTCTATCTAAGTGATACTCTGCTACGCGACTAGTTTGTAAACCCAAGTCTTGCGTGTAGTACAAACTGGTACCATCCGCCCTAAGTACCGTTATTACTTTGGCGTTCCCCTCTTCGTCCGTACCAAACTGTTCCTGGGGTAAATCAAAAACAATATTCCCTTTCTCATTTTTCCGGAACACTCCCTTAGCCAAACCTGCTTCGACGATGTCTTTACCCAATTGGTACACGTCGGACTCAAAATAGGCCTTATCAAATGTAAAGCCAAGCAGCTCTTCGGTTTGCTTCCAGCCATCCAACACCCACTGACGCACCTGCAACCAAAGCTGTCTGACTCCGGGGTCACCGGCTTCCCACTGTTGTAACATTGCTTGCGCTTGGTCATTCAGACTTGCATCTTTCTCAGCTTCCTGGGCAAACCGAACATACCAATCTCCAAAAAAATGATCGGGCTTCTTTCCGGTGGATTCTGGCGTCGCGCCTTCGCCCCACCGCTGATAAGCCAACATGGCCTTACATATGTGCACCCCACGGTCGTTGATAATTTCCGCTTTCATGACGGACTGACCGGACGCAACCAACGCATTAATAACTGCCGCGCCGGTAACACCATTCCGCAAATGCCCTAAGTGTAAAGGCTTGTTCGTGTTGGGCGATAAATACTCCACCATTATCTTTTCTGGGTGTTGTACCTGGGACCTTCCATAATCTACTGCTAACTCTTCTATTTCTTCTAATACTTCTCTAAACCAGACCTCTGGTTTAATTGTAAAATTAATAAACCCACCCAGCACCTCAACCTTCGCAATACTGTGACCGGCTTCACTGTCCACTGTCCACTGTCCGCTGTCCACTATTTTCTCAGCTACTTCTTTTGGATTCTGCTTCAACTGTTTAGCCAACACCATTGCCACATTGGTTGCGTAATCGCCCATCTCCGGCTTCGGCGGCTGCTCCACGGTAAAAACAACGGACTTAGCTACGTCCGCGCCGAACTCTGTCTCAACTGCTCTGTATATAAGCTCGTGCAAAGCCTGTTTCATACTGCTCATTATACCGAAATACCCACAATAAAGCTAGGTACGAACCTAGACACCCGGGCATAAATAACCTTAACTGTGCAGTTAAGCTATAGGAGGCACAATAGAAAAAAGGCGACTGCCTCCTACCCGCACGGCATAATATTTTTATATTTTTCCCGCCTTTGCCCTAGCCTTGCTAGGCAGAGGCACACCGGCCCAACCGCGGAGCGGCGGGCAAAACCGTAACCTTGGCACTTTGTCTCTTGTGCCAAGGCGAACAACTCCGGTTGAACCCGGAGAAAGGAAAGAGACATGAAAATAACCGACCCGATTGGGGTAGTCCTGGCTATCATAGACGCAATTATAGGACTCGTTATAGCGTTAATGCTGGCAGCCGCACAGGATAAGCGACCGACAGATGGCCAGCTCACCTTTATGGT
>JAEUSE010000145.1 GCA_016788805.1 Candidatus Doudnabacteria bacterium | reverse complement strand
GATTATTCTGCTGAATAAGCTTATAAGCAAGGTCCAAAATTGCTTGGCTGGAACGGTAGTTTTGAGTGAGTGTAATTTGGGTGACACCCGGATAGTCTTGTTCGAACTTTAAAATATTGGACACACTCGCCCCTCGAAACTTGTAAATGGACTGGTCGTCGTCCCCCACCACGGTCAAGTTACAAGTGACAGGTGACAAGCTACTAGTATTCCTCGTAGTCTGGGCTGTACTTGTCCCTTGCCAGTTGTCTCTTGTCCCTGCTGTGCCGGCCAGGAGCCGGACCAGCTCATACTGTGCCACATTTGTGTCCTGGAACTCGTCCACCAAAATATGTTTAAAACGGTTTCGGTAAAACTGCAAAATGTTCGGCCGCCTACGAAACAGCTCCAGCGTGTAGTTAATTAAGTCGCCAAAGTCCAGGTAGCCGTTATCCAGTAGTAGCTTTTGATACACATGGTACGCATTGGCAAGCTCCGTTACCCGTTTTATTTCTGTGGCCTTGTCCTCACTCGGTATAAGCTCGGCGTTACCGTCGGACAATTGCAAACCTTGCGCATATTGCAAATAGTCCTCCGGGGTTATAAGCTCGTCTTTGCACCGACTAAAGTGTTGGAGCATAGAACTTATAAACTTAGACGGGTTACCGAGTGGACGGTAATAGTCCAACGTAAACTTGTCTAAATTTTTATACACCAGTATCCACTGTTTAGTGTCGTCTAATAATTCGAAGTCGCCGGACAGGCCAATGTCAAGCGCGTGCTGCTTAAGCAGCCTCTCACAAAACGCGTGAAAGGTGGAAATCCAAAAGTCTACATATCCAAGGGGCATAAGTAAATCCACCCGCTCTTCCATTTCACTCGCAGCTTTTTCGGTAAAGGTTAAGGCAAGTATTTCTTCCGGCTTGGCCAGCTTTTGGCTAATAAGCCAGGCAATACGCCTGGTTATAACCGTGGTTTTACCCGTACCCGCTCCGGCCACAATTAACAACGGCCCACGTTGGTGCGTAACCGCCAGCAACTGCTCAGTATTTAAATTTTCCAGTAAATCGGCCATGCACTACTGCCCGCTTAAAAAACTAGCCCAGGCGTTCCATTGGTCTTGCCCTTCGTCCTTATACTTGGCCCAAAAGTCTATGGCCCGGACTATTTTGATACCCTGGTACTCAACCAGTGAAAGCAAATCATTATCTTTGGTGATTAAATATTCCGCGCCGGCTTCCACTGCGCTTTCCAAAATCTTGTTGTCCTCCTCGTCTTGGACAATGTGTATTTTGTGACGATTTACCACAAAGTTTACCTGCGCAAAAAAGTTGTCCAGCTCCTGCCGGTACTCGGTATTCTCTACTAACTGGTCCAAGATAAGCTTATTCTCTTGTATGGTCTGCCTATTAGCATACGCATCCAAGTTGCCAGCAATAACTTCGTTTATTACTCGCTTCTCGTAAGAGTATTCGTCTTTAAACCCATCAATGAGTACGTTGGTGTCTAGAACTACTCGCATACTATTGCAGATTGCAGATTAATGAATTCGAGAAAAAATGCATTTAAATTTTACAATTTACAATCTCAAATCTGCAATGGCTTACTTAGTAATCAAATATTGAAGGAATCTTTTTTACTGACGGTGTCTTGCTACTCGGACGCTTACCACCCCCACTCCCACCGCGCATGGGGATAAGAAACTTCTTCGGGTCGTTGTCCAGGTCCACAAAATGATCGGTGAGTTCTTTTAGCTTGGAGCTAGTAGACTTGCCAAACGATAACGTTTCCGCAAGCTGCCCCGACATTTGCAGGTATTCCAACAACGGGGCAAAGTCGCCATCGCCGCTACACAACACCACCACGTCTAGCTTGGGCATAAGCTTTACTATGTCCATGGCTATACCCACGTCCCAGTCGCCTTTTTGGTGTCCGCCGGCAAAGGTTTGCAAATCTTTTTTCTTTACTTCAAAGCCCGCCTTGCCCAGTGCTTCAAAAAAAGTATTTTCCTCCGGCATATCGGCCTGCACTACGTAGGCTATAGCACGAATAAGCCTGCGGGGCCCGACCGCTTCTTTAAGTACTTCGTTAAAATTGACTCTACTGTTGTACATGTGGCGGGCCGAATAGTACAAATTTTGCACATCCACAAACACACCTACACGCTGCTCCGGGTTTCTAATTGACATAAATAAGAATTCTAATGTTACGAATAAATATTCGACTAATTCAAATGGCGCGTATTAAGAATGCGCTTTTACTCCAACAAATTTTCGACAGTTGGTTTTACTTCCAACTCCAAACTTGCGGCTTTGGTGATAGTCGTTTTTAATTTTACAAAGTCGGTGCTGACTATGCCGAGTGAGTTGCTGGCGTTCTTCATGTGGTTTTCCAACACCTCCAAGTGACGACCTACTTTATCGCTATCTTGGCGAATACCCTGAATCATGGCCAGCAGCTCCTGAGCCATTTTGTTAACTTCCTGCCCGCGCAAGGAGGCTATTATATTTTGCAGATACGCAAATAAACTGTTCGGCCCCACGGCAATAACCCTTTTCAGTCGAGTGTACTCGGTTAAATCACTATCCGCTATTACTTCCCCGTACACTCCTTCGCTCGGCACATACATGAGTGCAAAATCAAAGGTGCCCTCGTTAGGTAAAATGTACTTTTTGTGTATTTCGTCTATGCGTTTTTTGACGTCTTTCCGAAACGCACTGCGCATTTTTTCCTGCGACTCCGGTGTTTCCGCCGCGTTCAGTAACCGGTAGTTTTCCATGGAAAATTTACTGTCTATGGGCAGCAAAAACTGGCCAATTTTTACCACCGAATCCACCGTCTCGCCGTTTTTAAAACGGTACTGAAACACAAACGAGTCCTTCGGCAACACCTGTCCAAGCATGTTTTCCAACATTTCCTCGCCAAAGTTTCCGCGTAGCTTAGGACTCGCCAAAGTTTCTGCCAGCCGACGGATGTCCGGGCCAATTTGGGTCATCTCACCCAGTTTGCCCTGTAGTCCTGCAATGTATTTGGCCGCATTATCCAGCCGTTCATTTATTTGCTTGTTGGTTTCTGCCAAGTTCCGGTCCATGGCCCCGCGGGCGGCCTCGGTGTCGTTTTTCATTTGCCGCATCCAGTCCGCCATAACCTTTATAGACTCACTCTCTTGGGGCGTTTCCAGCTTCTTTTTTAGGCCCATTAACAGTACTAAAAGTGCCACCACCCCCAAAA
>JAEUSE010000144.1 GCA_016788805.1 Candidatus Doudnabacteria bacterium | reverse complement strand
ATATTTCAATCTTGTCTACGCGGTCAACCGACCGATCTGGCGGGTCAACTAAAACAGTGCCGTCTCTATCTAGTAATACAATTTTCATACAGCTATGATACCAACATATACATCAATACCTGAGCGCATTGCATAAAATTACACCAATCATTGAATTTTCTCCTCATATACCCTATAATCACCTCTGTTTTCTGTACTCATTACAGCTAACCCGACATTCCAGTCCAAGGAGCAAAGCGACTGAATGGGATGTCGAGAGGAGCAATCGGTTACGGTTACAGCTCGACAAAAAAAGCCCTAGCTTATTTTGTCGCAGCGGAAACCGGTGCCGCATTGCGGCGTGGCGGATGTAGCTCAGTTGGTTAGAGCGCCAGTTTGTGGCACTGGAGGCCGTGGGTTCAAGCCCCATCATTCGCCCCATAGTAAAAGCCCCGACATTTGCCGGGGCTTTTACTATGGCCAAGCCAGACAACAACGAAGATGTAACGAGTGTCAAAGCCAGACCCAAACAACTGCAGCCTTAATGATTCTGGGTATCGCATGATCCCCTGTAAGTCGAGTATATGAAAAGCCCGCACCCCGTGGTGCGGGCTTTATTTTTGGTTCGATACTTTTTATTTTAACGCGGTTGCGAATTCGCGGCGGCGAGCGAAGAGTGTTAGGCACGCCAGACCTACGACAGTGGCACTCATAGCTACGGCGACCCAAACGCTATTGCCGGTAGCCTCAAGTTTTGGCGGCGTTACTGTTACTTCGCCAAGCACCTGCGGCACAGTGTTTTTCTGGTTTACGAAAGTACAGACTACGTTTGCACCTGGCTCAACTTCTAGCGATACCTCAGCTCCATCTTTTGTAAACTCAGCACCGCTACAGCTAGCCCCCGAAAGGCTCCAGCCACTGGCAACCAACTCGGCCACTGTATAGCTACCTGCAAGCACATCGCTAAAGGTTGTCGAAGCTAAGGCGGGGTTTACACCATCGTCAGTCAGACTAAAGGTGGTCTCTTCCTCGCCATCAAGATTGGTCGTGAAGGCGAACGGCTGGCCGAAGTCAGGGCGCGCATCTTTTACGATGGTGACCGTGGCACGCTGCGTGTTCGTAAAGGTACAATCCATATTTGAGCCTGGTTGTAGCCATACATACAGCACGCCGGTTTCTTCGTCGACGTACCAGTCTTCGTTATCGCCACAATCGAGTCCGGTCATATCCCAACCGTCCGTCGGCGATTCTGTAAAGGCATACCAACCGCTACTTAGTTCGAAGCTTTTTTGGTTGCTGAGGGTTGGGTCGGTATCGTCGTCGAGCGCGAATGACTGTAGCGGGCTTTCATCAGATTCGGTGTTCCATTCAGAATCGACAGACAGTAAATCTATAGGCTCTAGCGCAAGTGGCGAAACATCTGCTGCCACCTTTTCGGTGTCGCGCATGTCCACTTTCCATACGTCAAAGGTAAAGTCTTGCGAACCATTTGGTTGAGCAGTTTTGTGGATGGTTAAGCTGCTGTGGCGCTCATTGTAAAAGCTACAGACAATGTTTTGGCCATAAGCTACTGGCACCATTGCCGACGCGCCTTCGCCCGTGTCCCAATACCCATCAGATTCATAGACTGCGTAACCCTCCTGGTTCGACTCTGCCCAACATGCGTAGGAGCTATCGTAGTTGTCGGCATTGGTAGCTGTGCCAGCAGTTTCGGCCACCGAGTGATCGCCGGTCACTACACGTACCCAGCCGGTATTGTCGCCGTTGCCCGCATCGTGCTTTTGTATAGTGCCGTCCACCAGCAGATTGAACCGACCTGGGTCATGCTGTGGGTACAGATTTTTGACCACCTTAATCCAGCCCGTATCGCGTGTGTTGGTGAAGGTACATACAACCTCCTGCCCCGGTGCAACATACACGTTTACCGACTCGCCCTGAGCATATTTCTCTTGGCCAGTGCAGACTACCGATGTAAAGTGATAGCCAGCTTTCTGGTGTTCGGTGACAGTGTAGCTGCCAGCTGCAACGGATTGAGCACTGCCCGTAGCGTGGCTATCGCCGCCTGCATCCCACACCCAGTTTTCAACATTGTAATAGTCTACGGTACCATCGCCATTACTATCGACGTTTTTCTTTACGGTCAGCATTCCTTGCCCATTATTGCCAAACTTCGTGCCTGGGTTCGATTCGCCAGACTTGTCTATGACGACCTTGTGGCAGGCATTGTTTGCAGGATATGTTTGCACCCAGCCGCTTTGCTGAACTTCGCATACCCAGTAGGTGCCCGGCCCAAGATTTGTAAAGCTAAAGTTACCGTCTGCATTGGTGACGACTGGATCACCAACCTGCACCTTGCCATCTTTAGTGTCTTTGTATAGTTTGATTGTCCAACCACCGAGATGCTCATCGCCGCTATCTTCAGCCCCGTTGCCATTATGGTCACTGAATTTATAGCCAGAGATTGAACCATTGCGGAAATTGCCGAAATTTAGGCCAGTTGTACTGCCGCCATCTTGGCAATCGGGGTTAAGCGGGCTGTATATCTGCGTCCAGCCGCTCTTCAGTGTCTCGGCTACATTGTAATTGCCGGGCAGTAGCCCTGAAAAGGTGTAGTTGCCATTGGTATCTGTTGTTTGCGTTAAGCCCGTGCTCTTACCGTCTTTTAGGAGTGTGATAACCCAGCCGCTTGGCTCAGCCTGCACGGTCGAACCATCGGCATTCACCTCATATTTAGTACCGCCGAGCGAAACAAGCTTGGCATTCTCGTACGTACATACCACGTAGTCGCCTGCGCTGAGCTGTACTGTCACTTTTGAACCAACAACTGAAAAATCTCGATTATTGCACTTTAGATCAGACAGCATCCAACCGGGCGTCGCAGCTTCGGTGACACTGTATGACCCGGGCACAACAGTAAATTCTTTGTAATTTGGTAGGGTCGGATTGTTGTCATCGTCCAGACTGAAATTGCTTAAGCCTGTTCCCGTGGTGGTATAACCGAAGTCCTGAGAATCTTGAGGGCTCGCGTTTTTAACTATTTTCAGTTTGGCCATTTTGGTGTTGGTGATAGCGCATGATAGGGTAGGCACACCGTTTACTAGTGGAGTATTGCCATTTATGGTGAGGTTGGTGCAAGTATTGCTGGCCTGCGACCAGCCGGCCGGCACTGATTCGGTTACATTGAATGTGCCCTGAGACACTTCATATGTCACTGATTGGTCATTTGAGACCGTGCGATTTACAT
>JAEUSE010000143.1 GCA_016788805.1 Candidatus Doudnabacteria bacterium | reverse complement strand
AGAATTGCCCACGGTATTCATATTACCTAATGTGCAATGCCAAAATCCGTTCAAAAGACTAGCTAAGTAGTCCTCAAACAGGACCACTTGCTGCTTCTTGTCAGCGTTCATAAATTTCCTCCAAAAAGACCAGGATAGGTTCTATGCGTGTTTTATCATATCCTCCTGTTGAATACGATTTGCATATTATACATAAAAACGTATAAAAAAGCAATACCTTTTGGTATCGCTTTTCTTAATAAAATAAGCTATTCATTATCCAAACTGGCCCAGAGGAGGCGGGCGGCTGTGGTGCGATGAGGAGACCAGAGGCGGCTATGGCGAAGTATAGTCCGGTCACTGGGCAGTTGTTTGTAGCCGTAGAGTTTCTTTATCGCGGTTTTTAGTCCCAAGTCACCGAGAGAAAATATGTCCGGTCGACCAAGGGCAGACATAAGAAACATTTCTGCTGTCCACCTACCTATCCCCTTTACCTTGATTAGCTCCGCAATGACCGCTTCGTCTTCTAGCTCTTCTATTTCTTCTAGCTCTACTTCTTTTTTCTGCACTTTCTCCGCCAAGTCTTTAATGTACTTTATCTTAGACCACGATATCCCCACACCGCGCAAAGTCTCATCCGGGGTTTTTAAAATCTGCGCCGGCTTAGGAAACTCCTTGGTCTTGTACAACGCCCGAAAGCGCCTGGCTATGGTAGCGGCCGCTTTAGTTGAAAGCTGCTGGTACAAAATAGTCAACACCAAATACTCAAACCGGTTTTCCGTTGGCCTGCGGGAAGGTTTTAGTTTGTGCTTCCTGGCCAACTCGGCCATCTGAGGGTCTACTGCTTCAAAATGTCTAATTACCTTTTGCATACGTTCTCTACACGTGCCTACATACACACGGCTCAAAGCACCACAACTTTCACCCCTGTGAAAAGCATAGTACTTACGAACATCCATGTAAAATATTTGCAGTCGGTCACAATGGTCACCCTCACAACCATTGTGAAGGTGACCATTGCGACGAGCGATTATGATTCCACTACTACCCTATCTCCGGGTTCTTTATTCGTACTGACTACTATCCACCGAAATGGCACCTCCGCTGCGCCCAGTACACGGTACCGCTCAGTTGGGTCAATTCGTAAAAGCGACTCTTTCTCTACTCTCGTCTCTATTCCGTCAATCTCTACCAACCCGACACCATCCAACACCAACATGTAAGTGGTGGCTTTCTTGTGATAGTGCAATGGTTCGCCGGCATAGTCTTCGACTTTTTCAATGAGCCCGGAAGAAAAACCCATATCTATTTCCCCATAATTACCCCAATAACCCCAACCCGGTGTGGTCTTGTTGTGCTTTGAATATATGTTCATTGATAACTGTGTGTGATTGTCATTGCGAGGAGGCCCTGCGAGGCGGCAATCCATAATTACAAAAACATTGAGATTACTTCGTCGAGGACTCCTCGCAATGACGGAAAAGGATACTATATAAAATCTTCAAAGTTGCAGTTGTGCTGCTTGGCTTTTTTGTGCAGCTCGGAAAAACGGTCATACTTTACCGCGTCTCGAATGTTCTGCATGGTGGTAAGCAAGCTTTCCTGCAAGGCCACAATTTCCTCGCCACTCGCCACCGGAACTTCTACAAACTCGTTTTTTTCTAAGTACCAATAGCACAGCGACGCGACTTTTTCCTGAAACTGCTCCTGGCAGGCCCATTGGTAAATACGCAACTGGTCCACGTCTTCATCACTTTTCCTTTTTTGCGGCTGCCCGGTTTTGTAGTCAATTACATGCAACCCCTCCGCGCCACTGTCTGCCCGGTCTATTTTGCCCACAAAGTTCAATTCGCCCAATTTTAGTAAAAACTTTTTTTCAATAAACAAAGGCTTGGGCAAATCTTTTTTGCAGTGCTCATAAAAGACCTTTGCCAACTCTTTCCCTTTTTCGCGGTAGCCTTCTTTGCTTTCTTTACTTGGGTACCATTCATCTTTCCACTCCGCTTCGTACAGTTCCAATAATCGCTCAAAACTTGGCAACTCCGGCTTGGCAGACGCACCAAACAAGTCCATTTGCAACGCGTGCATGGTACGTTGATATTCTTCTAAATATCGCTGAAAAGTGCTGTGAATGGTTACCCCAAAACTCAACTGCGGCGCACCGGGCAATGGCAGCTTTAAGTAGTGCGCGTACTTATACTCCAGCGGACACTTTTTAAACGTGTTAATGGCACTATAGGAAAACGTACTCGGCAGTTCTTGGTAGACCTGTCGTTTCGGGTGGCTTTCCGGCCGGGAAAACACCACCTTACCGGTGGCTTTGGTAGTTTTTTCACTGGGCACCAGTTCGGTTTCTTGCAAAAATAGAGACGGTTTCTTCGCCCGACTCCCGCCATAATCTTTGGACCAAGTTAAATACAAACGTTTTTTTGCCCGGGTTAAAGCAACATAAAAAAGCCTACGCTCTTCCTGTAAGTGAAAGTCCCCTTCCGGCAAAATATCTTTTACCAACGGTTCGGGTATATCAATGCCCGTAGATTTTTCCCGGGTTGGAAATCGCTGATCGACCAAATTCACCACAAACACGTTTTCAAATTCCAACCCCTTGGCCGCGTGCACCGTAAGCACTTTCAAAGTTTCCGGGCCGATATTTGGGTCAAACTTAATATCTCCGTCATGTCCGGCACGGAGCTCTAAGTCCAAATCAGTCAAAAATGCACGGAGTGATTTATCACTGGTGGTTTTGTCTTGCTCAAACGCCTCAATTTGTTTAAAAAACTGTTCTAACAGTTCTCTGTTCTGAGCATTCTCCAAAGTCTCCTCCTCCAACATATCGGCCACGCGCAGGTCTTTTACCACCTGCACAAACACCTCAACCACAGTTCGATCTTTCGCGAGTTCAGTATGGGCGTGCACCGACTCAAGTAAATCTTTAATTTTGCCCCTACTTGCCGCTTCCAACTTCCCTAATTCTTCTACTTTTTCTGATTCTTCTCTCTCTTCCGTCTTCTTAAGAGTTTCGTAAAGCGAAAGCGTATGCTTACCGGAATAATACGTAAGCGTGGCCAAGTCCTGCGCCGGCAGTCTAAACTTAGGAAAGTTAAGTGTGCGGTACAAACTTCCTGACTCATGGTAGTTATCCAGCAGCTTTAAATACCCAATTAAGTCGGCCACCAGCTGTTTGCGATACAAGCCCGTGTTGGCTAGGTACGTAAACGGGATACCCGCCGCTTCTAAACGAGGTAATATTTCGTCACTCGCACCCC
>JAEUSE010000142.1 GCA_016788805.1 Candidatus Doudnabacteria bacterium | reverse complement strand
GAGCCGGTATTTAATTGTACTATATAGTAATTAGCCGGAATGCCGTTGATGCTCCGAGCACTCAAAGAATAAGAGTGAAGTTTATTTATGTTAGTTGCTAACTCATTCGCTGCCGCTTTTACGTACTGCGGGCCTCGCCAGACACTAAAGTTGGCTACAATCAAACCATAAAACAAAGCAAGTATAGAAACTACTACCAGCAGCTCTACCAAGGTAAATCCGGCTTCTCCCCGCCCGCCCACAAACCGATTTGCTAAACTAGTTTTAAATATCTGTTTTTTTATCATCGCGGAAACCGCTTAACTCTTTAGTAGTATAGAAAAAAAAGCCAATGGACACAAACCGGCTCAATAGACTCGTGTGAGCGAAATATACCAATACCATAAAGTATTACCGTATAATAGTCCGACAACCGTTGCCACTGCCAAAAAAGTGCCAAACGGTACACTGCTCTGAAGCTTCTTCTTGCCGAGGAAAAGCAACGGCACGGCGACCAGCGCTCCAAGCCAAAAAGCCAGTAATAAAGCAACAATAATGTTGGGCCAACCCAACGCCAACCCAGCAAACAGCATAAATTTTACATCCCCAAACCCCATGAGCCTTCCTCGTGAAAACAGCCATAATAAGAAAAACGGTACAAAGCCCAAAACCACCCCAATTAAACCGCTTACCCATGGATCTTGCCACGACCAGCCGGCACCCTGACCGATAAAATAGTGTATCGCTTTCAACAAAACTAATGCGGTTAGACCCACAAAGGTCACGCGATCCAAAATTAAGTAATGCTCAAAATCGACCACAAAGGTTACCACGCATACAGCTATAATCACCCAAGCCTCTGCGAGCAGCAGCACCCCCAACCCGGTAACAGGCTGAATAATCAGATATGCGCATAAAAACAATCCGGCCACGACCAGCTCAAGTGCCGGATAGCGCCAAGAAATCGGCTGCCGACACTGCCTACACTTCCCTCTTAAAAAGAGAAAACTTAAAACCGGAACCAAATCCGGTACACGCAATTGGTATCGGCAATGGGGGCACGCGGAACGGCCGAGCAACGTTTGTCCGTGAGGCAAACGAAGAATGACCACATTGAGAAAGCTCCCGATAAGCAAGCCGAACACAAACACCAAACCGCTCATATACAATTCGACTACCACGTGGCTATATCCTTCTCGGTGGTGCTATGCCGGCCGGCGGACCACTCATCAAATGCCCGCGAGACACAAAAAGTAAACGTAAAGCTTTTCCTATCAAATGTCTCGTACGCAAAAGGCTTTGGGCACTCCTTAGAAAGCACTTGCGTTAACGGCATGGCTGAAATATATGTACGCATCACACCGGGATCGGCAAATTCAGTCTCACCGGGATACCTATCCTGATCGGAATAAAAATAGTTGAGCGCCTGCATCACGCTTCGCGTCTGGTCCACAGCTAACTCAGACCTCGCAAGCGCTCGGCCGGCCAAAAAACCGTACGAGCATGCCGTTATAAATAACACGAGCACGAGAACCAACACCGCAAGCCGAACATGACTCGGTTGAATTTCAATCTCCATACATACAGTATACTACGTCGGTCAAAATACCAGAAAATCCGCGGGTCCTAGTGTAAACGAGTGATGGTAGTCGCCTCACCGGGGCGTAACTCTACAGCCCGCACATCCCCGGCATCCCTTAGCTGCTTACGCATTTTTGCCAAATCCAAATTACCCGGTGTCAACTCTTGAGCTTTTTCAAGAGCATACTCCATAGCCCGGAGATTATTTTGCTCTCTGTATATTTTCGCTAGCAAAAGCCAATTATCTAAATAGCGAGGCTGTTTGTAAGTGGCATAATGCGCATATCGCTTTGCAAGGTCAGGTCGACCGGTTCTCCAGTAAAATATGGCTGCCCACGATTCCACAACCGGATACCCGTTGCTCCGCTGTAAGGCGGTCTGCAAATACGCATCTGCCGCGGCTAAGTCCGCCGCTCTTTGATCTCTATACCAGAGATCGGCGGTTAACTGCGCGGCAATGAGACCGGAGCGGGTTGAGTAGGGATGCAAAGAGAAAACAGTTTCAATCTCAGTGCGGATAATCTCTGCCTGGACACCGGCGCGGATATCCGTAAATACAGCCGCATAGCGGACCTCCATGTTGTACGGCTCTACCAACGCCGCTAGTTTGGCAACCTGTGATTGTTGTCGCACCGCCTGAGGGTACGCGCGATACGACTCTAAAGCAATTGAATATACCAACGCATATTCGCCCACAACGAACCCAACCGTTAGCAGGCACAAGGCAACTCCGCCCAATCGCCAACCTACCAAGGCCAACTTTGATACCGACACCTCACTCCGCCGGCCGCGCATATATCCGACCACGTGGGCAACCAACACTGCCAACAATACCCAAAGCGCTATCACCGCGGGATTAAACAGGCCCGCGACAAACCAAGCGCTTATTCCGGCTATAGCGGCTGCCCATCCGTCAAGCTCACGCGCGCGAAATAGTAACCGCAGAGCCTTGACACCGACCAAAGCAAGCAGAAAGGCAAAGAGGATAAAACCTGGCAAACCCATATCCACTAATACACTCAAGGGTACATTGTGGGGGTCGTCAAAGTACTGGTCGCCGGCCATGCGGGTTGTGGGCAAGTGCTCCCAGTAGTATTGATCAAAATTACCGGGCCCGATACCCAACCATTTATGTTCGGACCATAGTTGGCCGGCCATGGCCCACGCGACATACCGATCGTTCGAACTCGTATCCTGCAACACTAAAAAGCTATCGCTTTGCTGAGGTCGATACACCTTGTAGTAACCGCTGAATAAACCGAAAGCCAAAAAGCCAAAAAGAGCCATAGCAATGGCAACGCGCCACTGACGTACGACAGCGGCGCACACAGTAAACACCACACAGCCTACCACCATAGCCGCTATCGCCCCACGACTAGAAAATACCACGACGCTCCAAATAGATATAAATATATAAAATATCCAGCCTATGCGTCGAATAAACGAGGTTGTTCTATATGCATACAATAAAGCGAACGGCAGTATGGCGGCCACAAACCAACCGGAAAAATTGGGGTTCCCGACTAAACTCGGAACTCGGTCAGGCGAAGGAGCCAACGTACCGGCAATACCACCGTAAAAACCCACACCAAAAGTCTGCAGCAAGCCGAATGCGGCCACACAAAACCCGATACCTAGAATAAGCCGCTCTATAGTTGCCCTAAAGCCACCGCCTAAGTAGACACAC
>JAEUSE010000141.1 GCA_016788805.1 Candidatus Doudnabacteria bacterium | reverse complement strand
ATCTTGAGAGAACAATGCCTCACTGCCCCATTTCCAACCGTCGGGATTGTACTTGAGCATAATGCGGTCCCCCTCGTCCAAAGCGGTTGACATCAGAAAATCCGGGTGTAGCTCCGTTACGACAAGTATCGGTTGTTTGAAGCCGGAAAAATCCGGATGTAACAGCGTGATGACAACCGGACTATCATCGTCGTCTCGTTCGCCCACGGAGCAAACCAGAAAAGAATGATTAACATAAGCCGTAGCAGCCGAACGACCCGACATTACTCGTTCTGCCCAACGACGACGTTGCCGTTGCCGAAGCGCATATGCAAGCACCAACAGCATGAGAATAAACAAAGTGATTTTCATAGAACAGCCTCCTTGTCGCTGTTGTTATGGGCCTCAACGGCCGGTTTTTTGTTCATTCTGGAATGGCAAATTCCAGTTACGGACCATGTAATAAACCGCATAGACC
The DNA here is from genome assembly GCA_016788805.1 of Candidatus Doudnabacteria bacterium. GTDB lineage: Bacteria > Patescibacteriota > Doudnabacteria > UBA920 > UBA920 > JAEUSE01. The sequence goes on along the minus strand of JAEUSE010000141.1, from coordinate 2,793 downwards.
CAGACGAACTTTTCCCGACACCAAAAGCCGAAAGGTTTTTCAAAAAACCCGGTTGCCTCTTTGTCGTACTTGCCGGGTACGTACAGGACAACTACTTTCACGCCAAGGCCGCGCAGGGCCCAACGAGCCGTCCAACCGCACCGCCGCGCGTGGCGCTTTTGCGCGCAAATGACCACGCACTTCAGGTCCAGTCTCTGAACAATGCCACGTAAACGCAACATGTTCAAAAAGGTATTGTCGGTTTGCCCGTCTTCTAGGACCCCCGGGTCCATGACAAGGTTGTGAATTATACCCGGGATGCTTCTGCGCATCGCCCGAGTTTCATCCAGCCTGGTCTTAGGATGTTTGTTCAGACTCAGCAAAACAATGTGTTTTGCGTAGCCAAACTTTTGCAGCAAAAATGCGGTGATGGCGTTTGCCGCAGAACGGCCGCTTGCCTCTTCGCCGTTAGGATGAACTCCAATACCAACGGCAACAGCAGCGGTTTCCTCCGGAATCTCGTAGAGCGACCTGAGAACAGGAAAAAGTCGAACCAGTGTCTCCACTGTCGTGTGAATGTTCATGCAACCCTCCTTGTAGTTGCTGCGTTGTGGGCCTTGCGGCCGGTTTTTTGTTTAGTACAATTTCAATGCTTTGCCTAAGCAGAGCAATGCCGCCAGACCAAGCGCGGTTATACCCATAGCGGCCACGCAAAGTTTAAACTGTCCGCTGGTCATAGGATACCTCCTCGGTTAAAAGTTGTCGTACTGTAATTGCCGCGCGGTGCGGCAACCGTTAAGTTGGTTTTGGTGTTAAGGCCAAACCTACGCAAAATAAGCTCGGCCCACACACCAAACTTTTTTGTTTTATTTTCTTTTTTTAAAATTATCATTTTTATAACATATGTTATAAAAATGATAATTATATATTCTTTATTACTAGCAGCTAGAAGCTGACAGCTGAAAGCTAATTCGTCACCGGTACCGCGTCGTTGCGACGGAAAATGAGTATTTCTTCCGAGGTGTACTGCTTCACGTAGTACTTATAGAGTTGCCCTTGCTTGTACGGGTCATCAAACAAGGCGCGCCACACTGCGTCGTTCTTTTGCATAATAATCCAGGTTGCCCACTTTTCCGGCGTCTGCAAACTCTCTTCCCAATAGGGCTTGTTACCTATGTAAATAAAGTTCTTCATGGGCACAGGCGTGCGAATAACGCTCATGGCGCGGGCGTAGTCGTCTAACAATACTAACCCGTGGTCGTAGTTTTTGCCGAACCAATTTTGCGCGTCAGGGATTTTGGCTATAAAACTTGATAAACCCACCTTACCATCTTCCAAAGACATGACTTTAGAATACCCAACGGCATACAGCCCAAACTGAAGCACAAACAAACCCGCAAGCAGAATTTTAGATTTCCAACTCACCTTATAAAACAAGTACGCAGCACAAATAGCCGCCAAGGGTACAGACATAGCTCCGTAGCGGACGTTAAACAAACGCCACTCAAAGCCCACCGGAGTGACATGGGGAATAAATATAACCGACTGGCCGAGGAACAAGGTTATGACGTTAAAAATAAACGGCACCAGCAAAATGAGTAAAATGTAAAACCGGTGCTTGTTGGTGCTCTTAAGCATGAACCAAAATAAACCAACTATGGCAACCAGGAACACCACCACACCTACATTACTCATAGCCGTTACAAAGTAGTATAAAAACGACACACCAATGTGCCGGTACCCGGGCAACTCACCCCGAGCAAGCCAGCTGTTCTGCTGACTCTTAGCCGAGAACACACTATGCGTAAAGTACAATGGGTCACCCAAAATAACCCAGTCCCAAAGTAACCACAACGCTATACCAAAAAAAGCTATAGTCCCAAAAAGAATGAGCCGCCCTTCCAGCTTATCCCACAAGTCCCGGCTAAAACCCGCTCTAAACTCTTTCCAGCTCCGCGGCACCCTGTGCCAGGGAAAATACAGCAGTCCAATTATACCGGCTTCCGCACATACCAGAAACCAACCATCGTACCGCGACAACGCAGCACAAAAAGCAAATATAGCCGCCGCAATAAGCGCCACCAAGTCTTCCTGGTCTTCTATAAACCGAATAAAGTAGTACGTAGACAAAACGAAGAACACAATAAGTGTTAACTCCGTCATAGGTGTGGACTGCAAGTACAAAATATTGGGGTTGGTAATAAACACCAGCCCGGCCACAAAACCTACCCACTTATTCTTGGTAATAAACTCCCCTATTTTGTATATATAGAGAGTAGAGATAATAAAACAAATTCCGCTCACAATGCTCCCCGCAAGTCCTGTGCGCCACAAAAAGTCCACATAGACAAACGGCATCATCAGAATGTGCGGAACAGGTAACCAAATACCACCCAACTGCGCGAATCCAGGCGTAATAGAATCTACCACACGCTTGGCAATATTCAAGTGACTCTCCGCGTCTCCATACGCAGCAATCAAGCCATGCGCGTAGTAATACCAGGAAGCACCGACGGCTAACACAAAAGCAATGGCAAATAGAACCTTTTGCAAATCGAGCGCCCCAGCCCAACCCAGAACGGAGGCTACATATTTTTTAGGTATCGCAAAATTAATCATGCCGTTTCTCCTTAACCAAATGTAATACGAACAGTGCAATAAAAAATACAAAAATAACAATACTATATATAAACCAGAAATAAGTTTCTAGAGAATATATGTTGTGCAAATAAGTACTGTAAATAAAATTCTTTGTGGTCCCAAGTTTCAAAAAGTCGATATTCCTCAAAAAGTTATATTTTAAATGGAAATAAT
>JAEUSE010000140.1 GCA_016788805.1 Candidatus Doudnabacteria bacterium | reverse complement strand
TTTGCTCGAAATGCCGTCCGAGAAAGTACAGTGTGCCAACTGGAAGCGGCCATAAGCATGAGCGCTAAAAGGGCAACGATGGTTGCTTTATCGGTTCTATTTTCAGACTGACTGCTGTTGGTTTCGTCGGGTTCTTCCACGCTCTGGGTAGAGTAGTAGCCAAATATTTTTTTAGTCGCAAGGTAACAGAGAAAAACCGCGCCAAAGCCTACCAAGGCGGAAGTTGCGTGGTGCGCGAGCGGTGTACGACCTCCTATTTTGACCGCACCCCAAATGAGATAAAAAAATAAAGCTTCTCTGCCGTTCCCTCGTTCGTAAAACGGCTGTAGGTGGCCTTGCTCCATTAAGTTAATATCCAATCCGTTTGCCGCCTCGTCAGGGAATAGCCCGCCCGGCATTTGATTTAGAGCATTAAACCTAAAAAAGAATGCTATGAGTAGCCCGCACAGAACTAGGAGTGGAACATATTTTTTTTGCATAGAGCTTTGTTTTACTTGCTTTTTAAAGCTTTTTTTCGTATAATTACAAAAGACTATATTTGACGAACAAGTATGAGCACGACCCCCGAACAGAACTGGATTCGATACGGCACCGTAAAGGCGATTATTGTGCTCAGTTTTATTATAAATATCATAACATGTTTGGTGTTGTGGTTCTACGCAAAGCCGAGCGCTCATCAGGTCGCGCTTCATTACAATGTAGTTGTGGGGTTTAATGAGTTGGGCAGTGGATATCGGCTGTATCAGTTACCGTTGTTGGGTTTTATAGTAACCGTTATCAATTTTTTATTACTTCGTATTTTTAAAGACAGGCAAATATATTTGTCCGCCGCGGCGAGTGTAGTTGCGCTGTTATCCGCGTTTGTACTGTTGTCCGCCGCTTTATTATTGCGCCTTGAGGTGGCGCGCTAACCTATGTTTCGAAAAAGAACACCACGAGAGCGATTTTGGGAAGTATTGCCGGGCTTAACCTTTTGGACGGTCTTTGTGAGCGCCGTTTTGCTGGCAAAGTATCAACCGATAGCGGCTTCGGTATTTATAGTCTGCTTCGACTTGTATTGGGTACTAAAAGCCGCCAACGTAGGCTTACATTTGTTGTCGAGCTACCGCATGTTCCGAGTCCAGGTAACTATAAACTGGCTTGAAGCGGTTCAAAACGTATCCACCAACCCCCGTGGGTACATTGAAAGCTTAATCGGTCGAGTTGCCGGAGAAAAGCGGGCTGTGGCACGTAGGTATTTTAAGAGTGAAGCAGTTAGGCTGCAGAAATTATTGCTCACAAGACAGATCCCGACAGATTTTAGACAGTATTACCATTGGGTGCTCATTCCGTTTGTAGATGAATCGGTCGAGGTGCTGTCAAGCACTTTTGACGCGCTGTTAAAAGTGAATTACCCGAAAGACCGATTGATGATTTTGCTGGCCAGTGAGGGGCGGATGGGTGAAGCTGCGCAAGAAACAGCCGCCATTGTGAAGCAAAAATACGGGACTGAGTTCGCCGAGTTTTTTGTCACAGTGCATCCCGACGGCTTGGAAGGGGAGATAAAAGGGAAAAGCGCCAACGCGGCTTACGCGGTAGAGTCGCTTATGCCTGAATTGCCGAGGTTGGGTTTGACGGTGGACCAGGTCTTAGTTTCCAATTTTGACAGCGATACCGTTGTACATCCTGAGTATTTTGCCCGAGTAATGTACGAGTTTTTAACGGCGGAAAAACCCTACCAGTCCAGCTACCAGCCCATTGCCATTTATAACAACAATATTTGGGATGCGCCCGCCTTTATTCGCGTAGTCTCGGTGTCTAACTCTTTTTGGCAGTTTACAGAAAGTAGTCGGCCCGATCGCTTGCGTACTTTTAGCTCTCACTCCATGACGTTGCGCGCCTTGGTGGAGGTAGGTTTTTGGCGGAAAGACTTGGTAAATGAAGACGGGTTCATTTATTGGCAGTGTTACTTGCGTTATAAAGGTGACTACAACGTGGTACCGCTCTTCATTCCCATCAGCTTGGATACTTGCTTAGCCGACACTACCTGGCAAACTTTTAAAAATCAATATAAACAAAAGCGCCGTTGGGCTTATAACGTTGAGTACTATCCGCACTTGGTTCCAAAACTATTGTTCGGAGATGCCCCATTGCGCGATAGGCTTTATAAGCTCTTCCAGTACGTGGAGGGTAACTTTAATTGGGCGACCGCGAGTATTCTTATATCTACTTTGGGTTTGCTGCCCCTCTTTTTGGGCGGACAGGATTTTCTAGACAGCGTAGTTGCCTACAACTTACCCGGTGTGACCCAAACACTTTTGCGGGTTGCTACCTTGTTTATATTTTTTAGTGTGTACGTGAACCTTGTATTACTGCCGCCTCGGCCGCCAAAGTATACACGTTGGCGTTCGGCTATGATGTATGTACAGTGGCTGCTTGTGCCGATTATTTCCGTAGCTTTTGGGAGTATTCCGGCCATTGAGGCGCAAACCCGGTTAATGATGGGTTGGTATATGGAGTTTTGGGTGACGCCTAAAACCCGAAAGGGAGAGAGTACCGGTTTGCACATGAAAGAAATGGCAACCACTGCGGTGGTAAATTCCAAATAATATATTATAAGCATCAAACAAAGTTTAAAATGTCAAAATTGAAACACATAAAAGAAAGTTTAGGATTTTATAGTTCGGAATTTGTTTTTTATGTGATTTGATTTTTGGTGCTTCTATGAACTATCTCCTCTACTTCATTCTCGCGGCTGCGTTATCCCTCGCGTTTACTCCTTTGGCAAAACGCGTTGCCGTTCGGCTCCGTTGCGTTGATAAACCTGGCCGAGAACGAAAAATTCACACCAAGCCAATGCCACTTATGGGTGGGCTGGCCGTGTTTGGCACGGTAGCCGTTGGGGCTGCGATGTACGGACTGTTTGGCGGCTGGAACTTTACCGCTGTACCGGTGCGTTTTGCGTTTGGGATGGGCCTGGGGGGGCTGCTGCTCATGATTGGTGGATACTTGGACGATCGGTACGAGCTTTCTGCCAAGCAAACGTGGATTTTTCCCGCGTTGGCCGCACTCTGTGTAGTACTATCCGGCGTCGGAGTGGGCATTACGTTTTTAACCAACCCGCTCGGAGGTGTAATTAGTTTGCAGCACCAGGTGCTGGGGATACCGTTGTCGGGCATTTTTGTTTGGGTCTGGATTATGGGAATGACTTATACCACTAAAATATTGGACGGACTAGACGGTTTGGCGGCTGGTATTGCGCTTATTGGCGGACTTGTGCTGTTTTCTCTTTCTTTAACTACAAGAATTAATCAG
>JAEUSE010000013.1 GCA_016788805.1 Candidatus Doudnabacteria bacterium | reverse complement strand
TAAGCGGTTAGAGCAGACCGCTCAAAATTTGATGCGCGCAGAGGACGTGGTCAATGAACTGGAACCAAGGTTAAAAAGTTTGCGTCGACAAGCAAAACGCATGGAGGCCCGCGAAGGTTTAGAGCTAGAGCTTAAACTTTTGTTGCGTGAGCGTTTAAGTAGCACGTACTATGGTTTTTCCCAGCAGACTTCAGTGTTGCAAGGTAAATTAGACGCGCTTGGCCAAGAGCGACAGCAGTTGCAAAACCAACTAACGGAGGGTCAGGCACAGCTTGAGCGAGAGTCTGCCAGCGGCACGCATGAAATAACTCGAGTTGCTACTATCCGACGGGACTTACTGTCTCTGCAAGAGCAAAAGAATAAGTTGTTGGAACAACGTAGTATTGTACAGGGTAAGTTGGCGAGCGCTCGAAGCGGTCAAAGCGGCGATCCGCGGGCCTTGCAGGTACAGGCGCAACAATTGGAAAGTAAGCTACGAGGATTAGCTGCCGAGCTGGTACGAGTTCGAGAACAACTGGCGCGTCGCGCCCACGAGGAATCCACCTTTCGTACGCAGCGAGAAACTATTAGCGGTAAACTGGAGCAACTATACAGCATGCTCAGTCAACCGGAATCGGTTGACCGACATGAGTTTGATGTGACTCTGCAGGCAATGGAGCAGTCTGTGGACCGCCTTCTGGAAGAAATTGAGCGGGCAGAAGATGTAACTACCGTTCGAGCGTTGGTGCTCGGCTTTAAAAATATTTTTCATACTATTAAAATTCGAGCACATGCCTTACTGGGTGGTTCGGTGGAGCAAAAAACCCGACAAGAGGAGCTGCAGTTGTTGCATGCCGAACAGTCTCGGATTGAACAGCAGCTCTCTTTAATTGGGGCTGAGCGGGCGAGCGCGGAAACGAGTATAAAAATACTCGAAGGGCAGGAACAGGCGCTTCAGCAAGAACAACTTGATGTGCGCTTAGAGCTGCAAAAAGCTTCCAGCCAGGGTGGGGTAGATGCGTTTGTTGCGTCTCTGACTAAAGAAGCCGGAGATATTGACGCCCAAGCTTTGGTTTTTCAAGGAAAAATTCGTACATTGGAAGAGAGCTTAGTTGCCTTGGACGCGCAAGAGTCCACTCGTCGTTCAAAAACCTTGGAGCTGGAAAGAAGCTACCGAGCGTTGCAAGATACCATAAACACCCTGCGGGACCAAGAGTCTGCTTTGGCCGTTGAAAAGGCTCGCTTCGACACTCTGTTGGGTGGGACAATGGAAGAAATAGTGCAAATATTTGGCCACGACTTGTCTGTCGAGATTACCCGTACGGCCCAACCCAGTACTACTACTGATTTGGATGATAAAATTGCCAAGGTGAAGCACCAACTAGAACTCATTGGCGGAGTGGACGAAATGACCATGCAGGAGTTTCGTGAGACCGAGTCGCGTTTTAACACACTAACTGAGCAGATAGCCGACCTTAAGCGTAGTATGGAAGACTTGCGTCAGGTGATGGATGAGCTAGATGAACATATTAAGCGTACGTTCAACGAGGCATTCCATCGGATTAACGAGCGTTTCGAACATTACTTTAGGGTTTTGTTTAATGGCGGTCGGGCGCAAATGGTGTTGGTAAAATCTACTGAAGAGCAGAGCGCAGATTTTTTGACTGAGGCAGAAAATGTTGCGGAGTCGGATGGGCCACCCATGAGACCCGAAGAGCGGTTGTTGCAAAAATATGAGTCGAGTTCGAGCGCTGTGGTGGGGGTGGATATTAAAGCTACTCCACCAGGGAAAAAACTATCTGCACTGCAAGCGCTTTCAGGCGGTGAGCGTGCGCTTACTTCTATCGCGCTCCTGTGTAGCTTGTTAGCTTGCTTTCCTTCGCCCTTTGTTGTGTTGGATGAGGTGGATGCGGCTCTGGATGAGGCCAATACTATTCGGTTCGGCCAAATATTGGGAACGCTTTCTCATCAGACGCAGTTTGTTACCATTACGCATAATCGAGAAACCATGGCCCAGTCGAGGATGTTGTACGGCGTTTCTATGGGCGATGACAGCGTATCGAAAATTTTGAGCCTCAAATTTGATCAAGCAGCCGCATACGCCAAGTAGTCGAATCTGCAAAAACCACGCAAGCATATAAGCACAAAGGCCTGTTTATGTGCTTTTATGTTTGCATGTTTAGATGCGCTAGGGGTTTGACGTATTCGCAACTGTCTGTTAGAATTAGCCTACTTTATTGATATATCTGATTTATGTTAACTATTCGTTTTCAACGTACCGGCAAGCGAAATCGGGCTGAATTCCGAGTGGTAGTAGCGCCAAAAACCGCCGCCGCTCAAAAGAAATTTACCGAAATTTTGGGTAACTACAACCCCCGAACTAAAGAATTGATTGTAAAGAATAACGACCGTTTGAACTACTGGATTTCTCAAAGGCTCCCCATGTCCCCTAGTGTTCAGAATTTATTCGTAACGAAAAAGCTTGTTGAGGTGGCTAAAGTTAAAGCTTTTGCTTTGCCCAAGAAAGAGGCTGCGAAAGAAGAAGTGAAGGCTGCGCCTGCCGCCCCGGCAGAGGAAGCCGCGCCAGCGGTCGAAGTAGTCGCCGAAGCTCCTGTGGTGGCCGAAGAGACTGTCGCCTAAACGGTTAAATGCATGCATGAGCCCCGACTTATATAAGTCGGGGCTTTTCTTGTGGATAGCCTATTCGGAGTACTCCCCCAGGCTTATTTATATCGTTTGACACGCAGGGGCTTTCTATCTATGATTTAATCATAGCTGGCTTAGGTAGAAAGGTCGAAAGCTAAGCAGAAAGTATATAGCAGCTAAATATACAGATATGGCAGTAGAAGAACAAGACGCAGCGTTCGTAGAATATGTCGTAAGGGCGTTGGTAGACAACCCCGATGACGTACGCACTGAGCGCGTAGTTGACGAGATGGGTGTGTTAATCACTCTTCACATCAATCCAAAAGATATGGGCCAGGTCATCGGCCGTCAAGGTCAGACCGCTAAGGCTATTCGTACACTACTTCGTGTAGTCGGCGCAAAGCACAAAGCCCGAGTAAATTTGAAAATCTATGAACCCGAAGGTTCTCATCGCGGACCTCGCATGGATCACGGTTCTGGTGCGGACAGCGCACCGAATCATGATGACATAGACGATTTCAAAATATAAATATGTCTCTTAGAGGCCGCCCTTTCGTGAGGGCGGTCTTTTGTCTATACTATGCCTATGGTGAAAGTTAAAAAGATTGCCATTGTTACTATTACTTTATTCCCCGCATTTATTCAGCGATATGCAGAGTTCGGTATTATCGCTAGAGCTATACTGAATAAACGTTTGAGTTGGAAGGCTCTAGATTTGAGACAGTTTGGCTTAGACGCTCGGCAAACCGTTGATGACCGACCGTACGGCGGAGGTGTTGGGATGGTGCTTCGTCCCGATGTATTGTTTAGGGCGATACAATTGGCGCGAGGTAAGTCGAAAGCTAAAACGCGGGTTATTCTATTGACTCCGTCGGGTAAACAGTTCCAACAGAAGGACGCGGTGCGTTTGGCAAAATACGATGAGCTAGTTTTCGTGTCGGCACGATATGAAGGGTATGACGAGAGAATAACCAAGTTCGTTGATGAGGAGCTGTCCATTGGCGACTATGTGCTTATGGGCGGTGAGTTGCCTGCCTTGGTTATTGCGGAGGCGGTGCTGCGGAATGTGCCCGGAGTGTTGGGCAAGGACGAGTCGGCCGTCGGAGAGTCGTTCAGCGACCGTATGTTAGAGTACCCCCAATATACGAAGCCGGAGACATGGATTGTTGAGATAAGAAACAAGAAACACGAAACAAGAAAAAAAAAGTTTTTAAGGGTGCCGGGGGTTTTATTAACCGGACATCACGCGAACATTCAAGAGTGGAGAATTGCCGAAGCTCTCAGACGGACAAAGAAGCGCAGACCTGACTTGCTGGACTCACCTAAGCACTAGCTCATGCCCGCATCTAACTATACTTAAATACCTGTGTTATTACATGTCGATATGGTTTTTACTGTCACACAACTAAAGACGCGACTCGATAAGTTCTTGGTAGAACAGCTACCAACTATTTCTCGTAGTCAGGTCCAACGCGTGATTGACACAGGGGCTGTAAAAGTGAACGGTCAGCCGGTTGCGGAATCAAAGTTTATTGTACGAGAAGGAGATATGGTGGAATATGATGCAGAGACAAGAGACAAGAGACAAGAGACAAAGACAAGTAACACGAGCGCTCCAGTCAAGGTTTTGTATGACGACCACGGCTTGATAATAATCGATAAGCCGGCTGGTTTGAGCGTGCACCCCGGCGCCGGGGTAAAAGAAGAATCATTATCTGAGATATTACCGCGACAGTTTCCGGAAATTGAAGGGGTGGGAGAAGCGCACAGGCCAGGCATTGTGCATAGGTTGGATAAAGACACGAGCGGGGTTATGCTCGTGGCTAAGACGTCGGCTATGTATGAGTATTTAAAAGATGCTTTTGCTGACCGTCGAGTAAAAAAGAATTATCTTGCATTGGTGCTAGGGGTCCCGGACAAAGCGCACGGGTTTGTCGATGCGCCCCTGGGCAAGAGTAAGAACGATTTTCGTAAACACACAACGAAAGACATGGTCGAACCGAAGCCTTCTTTGACGGAATATCGTGTCCTTGAGGTGTTGTCCCTACAACCCACAACCCACAACCCACAACCTAATTCAGTTGACAAAATAGCCCTAATTTCTGTAGACTTACATACAGGTCGCACTCATCAAATACGTGTACATATGGCCTCTATAGGCCATCCGCTTATGGGAGATGCATTGTATGGCGGTAAAAAGACCGCGTTGAGCAGGTTGCACAGGCAATTCCTCCATGCTCGAAAGATAGAGGTTCAGTTGCCCGATGGGACGTGGGTAGAAGCGGAGAGTCAGCTACCGTTGGACCTGCGATCAATTTTGTTGCAGTTAGAGAGCAAGTTAGTTACTAACCTTTAAATTAATTTGAAGCGCGAAGTCAGAGTTACGAATTACGTAATTCTAACTTCGTAATTCGTAATTCGAATAGTATGCCAATCGTTAAACACATTGAGGATAATCAGTTAAAGAATCTTGCCCCGTTTAAGGTGGGCGATACCGTTAAGGTGCACCAGCGTATTCGTGAGGGAGGTAAAGAACGCATTCAAATTTTTGAGGGCTTGGTTATTGCCCGTAAGGGCGGCATGGGAGCAAATGCTACCTTCATGGTGCGGAAAATTTCCAGCGGTGTCGGTGTTGAACGCATATATCCTTTACACAGCCCTAATGTGGTGAAGCTTGAGGTGGTAAAATCCCCTATTGTCCGCCAGGCAAAGCTATATTACGTCCGAGCTCGACAAGACAACACCCCTCGCACGCGTAAAGTGAAAACTGCTAAAAAGACCGCAAAAGTTGCTAAATAGTTCTAAGACCCTCGGTAACGGGGGTTTTATTTTTTTATTGTTGGCGTATATAATGCAAGTACTAACTAAGTATATATGTTTAGAGAACCACAGTTTGAGTTTGGAGGGTCAGAGATGCGAAGTAGTTTGGCTGCATCTCAGGGCCGCGGAGAATTACCCAAAGGTGTCGTAGAGATTAAAGAAGCATATGCGAAATCCTTGGCAGATTTTGGACAATTCCCGAGCGATATTCAAGTGTTGATTACAAATTCGGTCCGAGAATTTGCCTCGACCAATGGAGGGCCGGGTAGCCCTGAAACGAAGAGATACATGGTAGATTTGATTGTGCAAACTCGTGAGGCTTTAGCTGGGAGGGTTGAAATTTCGGACGAGGCACCTAAGGGCCTTATTGAGCTTGTTGAGGCGGGTAGGCGTCAGGCCGGCGTTAAGACTCGAAACCAGTAAATTAAAAAACCCAGCTTCGGCTGGGTTTTGTGATTAGTCCTATTTAACTTTGGGCCGGTATTTTGTCCATCCCTAACCTGATCGCCGTAGCCTCCGCCTCTTCCCAATTTAGATTTTTAAAGAAGGCGGCTATATAGTCGGCGCGTGAGGTGCCGTAGTCCATGAAGTAGGCGTGCTCGTACACGTCGAGGGCAACAAGTGGGGTGGCGTGCCAGATGGGGAATGCGTCATGCGCATCGCCGAGGTAGTTGAATACTGTGTTGTTTTGCCAGTCAAATGCAAACCAGACCCAGCCACGGGCGGCAATACCGGTAGCTTTCATGTCTGCCAACCAGTTGTCGTAAGAGCCGAATTGGTTTGCAATCATTTTCCCCACCACCCCGTCGGGCGCCTGGCCATTGCCGGATAAGTTATCGAAATATAGCTCGTGGCTTTTAATGGCGTTTACGGCGAAGGAATAACCAAGTTTGAGTGCCCGGAGGTCTGAGTAGGTGGCGTTTGCTTTTGAAAGGTCTACGGATTTTAGCTGCTCCTGAATCTCATTAGCCTTTTTTATATAGCCTTCATAGAGCTTGTAGTGCTCTTTCATTTGGCGTTCTGAAAGACCCTCAACACCGTTGATAGAATTGAATTCTTTGGATGTGAACATGGTTGTAAGTAGTCTGTTGTACAGTTGTAAGTATGCGAATTGTGTGAGTACTTACTACATACAACTCTACAACTTACAACTAGTTAATTATGCTTTGCCCAGCGTCTGCTCCCCTTGATGCCAATTAGCCGGACACCGTTCACCTGTTTGAAGAGCTTTCACCACACGAAGGGTTTCTTCAATATTGCGTCCCACAGAATCAGCCGAAATAAGCATAAATTTGAGCGTGCCTTCGGGGTCAATTATGAACGTGCCTCGTTGCGCGGAGCCGTCGGTGTCTAACACCCCGTACATATCGGCCAGTTCTTGGGTAGTGTCGGCAATAATTGGATATTTTACGTTTTTAAGCCGTTCGTCGGTCTCATACCAAGCTTTGTGTACGTATTCACTATCTGTACTGGCACCTAAAATTTCACAGTTCACCTTCTTAAACTCTTCGTAGAGTTTGCCGAAAGCTTCGATTTCGGTTGGACAAATAAAGGTAAAATCCCTCGGGTAGAAGAAAAGCACCAGCCATTTATCTTTATAGTCTGAAAGCGAAACACGATGATACTCTCCTGCGTGGTAGCTTTGCAAGTTTTCGAATACAGGGGATTTCTGCCCGACCTGGGGGGTTACGTAAAACTCGGCGTTAGCACAACCGCAGTCACAACTTGGGTTCATAAGAGTCCTTTCATTTATTTAGTGTGGATAGATTTTACCTTTCTATCATACTGAAGCCATCACGAGAGTGCAACCATACGTATATTATAGTTGTCTGCATGTTCCAAACAACGAGACGTCCGGCAAGATTTCACTGAGTAGCATGGCTGTGTTGGCCGTAATCATTGTGTTTAGTTAGGGTATTCGAGTGTTTCTAAGGTAGTGACATAATCCGCGGGGTTTGACCGTTTTTCATGAATTGTGGTATAGTGCGAGTGTATTATTCAACTACTATTTCGTAGTTTGTACGGTAATTTTTGGTTAGCAAACGAGCATTCTGAGCGTCATTACTGCAAGCATGGAGAACTCATCTTCTTATAATATTTTCTTTCTTCTTACGCATAAGCACTCTGCGGGTACACATACATGTGTCGCTAGTGCTTCTTACGCCCGGTTGTGCAATAACTAACAGGTTATTGCTCTTTTGCTTTTCTGAAAACTCGTCCAAACTCACTTGAGGAACGGGTATGATTTTATTGTATATTGTGATTGGCTTAGTGGTAGGAGCCTTGGCGGGATATTTAGTCCGTCAGCAGCTTGCAACTAAGCGGGTAAGCGGGGCGGAAAGCCGTGCTGAAAAGATTCTTGAAGAGGCAAAGAATCGGGAGCGGGAAATTCTGCTCGAAGCCAAAAGCAAAGCATTGGAAGTAACCGAACAGGCAAAAAAGTCTGAGAGCGACTTTCGTGCCCAGATAGTTCGATTTGAAGAACGCATTGACCGTCGCGAGAAAGAGCTGGGTCAAAAAGAACAAGAGTTGGACGGGTATAAGAAGCAGCTCGAGCAAAAGCAACTCGATATTCAAAAGACATTTGAAGAGGCAAAGGAGGCTAAACAAAAGCAGTTGGCCACTTTGGAAAAAATTGCCGGATTAAGCCGGGAAGAGGCTGGGAAAGTGCTTATGGAGAACGCCGAACGCTCTATGGGCGAGGAGATGATTAAGCTGCACCGCAAGCTTATTGCCGGGGCCCGGGAGTCGGCCGAAAAAGAGGCTAGGCAGATTGTAGCCGAGGCTATCGATCGTGTGGTCAGTGACGTGACTTCGGAAACTACCACTACCACCGTGGCTTTGCCGAGTGAAGAGCTAAAGGGTCGGATTATCGGGAAAGAGGGGCGAAATATTCGTGCTTTTGAGCAAATGATGGGCGTGGAAATTTTGATTGATGACAGTCCGGACACCGTGGTCATTTCTGGTTTTAACTCCATTCGCCGACACATCGGTAAATTAACTTTGGAGAAGCTGGTCTCTGATGGACGCATCCACCCCGCTCGAATTGAAGAGGCGTATGAAAAGAGCAAGGCTGAGATTAATGACCAAATTAAACAAGCCGGTGAAGCGGCAGTCTATGAGTTGGGTATTACCACCTTTCCGCCTAAATTGGTCCATTTAGTTGGCCGGTTGATGTTCCGTACCAGTTACGGCCAGAACGTACTAAGGCATAGCGTAGAAATGGCCAAACTGGCTGCTTCCATGGCTGAAGAGTTGCATGCTGACCAGCAAATTGTGAAGCAGGGGGCCCTGCTGCACGATATCGGAAAAGCCTTAGATCAAGACATGGAAGGTACCCACGTAGAAATCGGTCGGAAAATTGCGGAAAAATTTGGGTTGGACAACAAAGTTATTGAAGCTATCGAAAGCCATCACCACGATACAGACGTGGCCGAACACGCGCATAAGCATGAGGGACCGCTTTCTATAGAGGCGATGATCGTGGATGCGGCAGACACTATTTCCGGCGGCCGACCGGGGGCGCGGAAAGATAGTTTTGAGAACTATGTAAAACGATTAACCGACCTTGAAAATATAGCCAATAGTTATGATGGTGTAGAAAAGACCTACGCCATTCAAGGCGGTCGCGAGCTACGGGTATTTATCACCCCGACAAAGATTGATGACTTGGCGGCTCAAAAACTCGCCCGTGAGATTGCGAATAGGTTAGAAGCAGAGTTGAAATTCCCTGGTGAGATTCGTGTTGTAGTTATTCGCGAAACGAGAATTGTAGAATACGCGAGGTAAACATATAACATAAAACATGTAGCATGTAACAATGTAAATTTTGTTATATGTTACATGTTACATGGTTCATGAGTAGAATTCTTATTTTCGGTGATGTATATGGTAAACTTGGGCGGCAAGGGCTGGCCCAAGTTTTGCCTATGTGGAAAGAAGGGCATGCGCCGGATGTGGTAATTGCAAACGTAGAGAATTTAGCACACGGTAAAGGTGTTACAGAGACTACTTTGGCGGAGCTGGAACAGCTCGGCATCGATGTATATACTTCCGGAAATCATATATTTCACTCCGGCGCGGCTGCCGACGCATGTTTTTCTAAATACCCAAAGTTAATTCGTCCCGAAAATTATGGCCCCGATTTTGCGGGCCGGGGGTATTATCGCTTCGAAAAGGGCGGTCAGTGGTACTGCGTGCTTAACTTGAATGGACAGGTGTTTTTTGAAAAGCAGTTTCGCGGAGAAATTAGCAGCCCGTTTACGTCGGCCGACCGAATGTTGGCGGACGTTGCGCAAAAAGGTGATATAATAGTCGTAGATTTGCATGCGGAGGTAACTAGTGAGAAGGTGGCGCTGGGCTGGCACTTGGACGGTCGGGTATCGGCGGTAGTAGGTACCCACACCCACGTGCCGACAGCGGACCAATGGGTCATGCCTGCGGGCACCGCGTTTGTGTGTGACGTGGGGATGACCGGCCCGCAGCACTCCGTAATAGGAGTGAAAGTCGAGAATGTATTAGGGCGTTTCTTAGACCCGACAGGGAAGTACCCCATGGAACCGGCAGAAGTGGGCCCTGTGGTAGTGAATGCCGTGTTGGTTACTATGGAAGGTCTAAAAGTAAAAGACATTGAACGATTGCAGAAAGTTGTTGAAATTTAATTTTTTGGTTTTTAGTCTGGGCCGAGGATTGCGTGTCCGATGGAGCTAACAGCTAGAAGCTAACAGCTAGAAGCTACGCGAATGACAAAATTTGTAAATCCGGGCGATATTATCGCTCAGCTTAATTTAAAAAAAGGACAAGTGGTGGCAGACTTCGGTTGCGGCGCAGGCTTTTATTCCTTGGCTGCCGCGCAATTTGTTGCCGACGATGGCATGGTGTACGCGGTGGACATCATGCCTGATCGGTTGGCGGTTACGCAATCCTCAGCGCAGCACGCTAAATTAAAAAATATTACCGTAGTGCAGGCAGATTTAGAGCAGCCATTGTTAGGAGTTGAGCCCGCCAGTTGCGATGTGGTGGTAATTAGTAACATTCTTCATCAAGCAACAGCAAAAGAGGCGTTGCTCCGTAACGCCTACCGTATACTTAAAACCGGCGGACAGCTACTAGCCGTCGAATG
>JAEUSE010000139.1 GCA_016788805.1 Candidatus Doudnabacteria bacterium | reverse complement strand
TCGAGTTAATAAGCGCAACCCCGTTCGAAACATGGAGCTTCTGGGCTGGCGTCGTTGTACCAACGCCCACATTGCCGCCAGTGAATATTGCGGCGTAATTGTTTGTAGCACCGTTTACGTTGGCATAAATACCGTAGTTAGTTACAGCACTGCCTGAAACATCAAAATATCCGCCATAGTGAGTAGTCGAACCAGTTGTGGTTAAATTACCACTTACTAGATTAAAAGATCCGTATAAACTAGGTGCATATCCTGCTGCACCAGAGCTGGTAACTGATACGCTATTAAAGGTTCCGTAGTAGCTACCTACCACATCTGACGTTGCAGTGAGGGTGGGGGTGATGTTGATGGTATTGTGTGTACCCCAAGCTCGGTGATAGGCGGTGTCTGCTGCGGCGTCTGCGTTGTTTATCACTGGAGTTCCGGTTATCGAATTTTTAGTTCCATATGTCTGTAGCAAAGAGGAGTTAGCAGAGCTGTTTCCAAGAGTAGTACCACTTATATCTATATTTTGATCAGTTCCGAAAAAGTTTAAAGAAGCAATTCCACCGCTAGTTGAGGCAACTGTACCGGTAGGTGCCTGCGATAAGTATTGGTTTCGTACCGCTCTAGCAGTGCCTCCTGCTATAGTCCCCGTGTTAACTGTGTTGGTAACTACAATAGCATAAGAATCCTCTGCGGCATTATTTGCTTGAGTAATGTCAATAATCCGGCTATTATCGTTTCCGGTAGTTCCTGCTAAAGCGAACAGATAGTCAGACACTGGGGCTTGTTGGCTACCTACTTGTCCAGATGTGTTTATTTGGAACAAATCACCAGATCCTACGGTAAATAGAGAGTTTGGACTGGTGTCGCCTATACCAACGTTACCGCCGTTGGTAAGCAAGGCATAATTTGCAGTGGTACCACCGGAAGCGGTAAGTTGTAACGCTACATTGGTTGAAGTTGTACCATCATGAGTATTTGAAATCTGTGCACCATAGGTAGTTATACCACCCGTTCCATTTGTGCCCTGCAGCGAAATATTTAGCCCGGTCTGGGAAGCTGCCGCGGCGGTACCGTTAGAAGAAAGATTGAGCAGTGTTCCAGAAGTAAGTGAAGTGGAAGAAATGTTTACTCCTGTGCCGGTAGTTAAAGCATTTGCGACCAGAGACAGAGCAGAGGTGGTGGTGGTGCCAGTAGTAACTCCTGAAGTTATTTGCACACTGCCGGTAGACGCAGGCGCTAACGTAACATTGCCGCTGCCGGAGGTGGCAAAGGCCAAGTCCGCACTCGTCGCGGTTATGGTTAAACCGGCAGCAGCGGTAAGCGCGGTGCCAAGACCGGTAATATTGTTACCGTTCATAGCCAAAGCAGTAGCGGAGAAGTTGTACTCATCGGTTCCCGCCACCTGAACGTTAAAGGTTTTTCCGCTAACAACGTTTAAGTTAAGATCTCCGGTATTGTCCCTAAATATTGAATCTACAGTGCCAGCTGGAGGAGAAGCGTCGTCTGATGTGAAGGTTAATGCATCATTGGTCGCGTCATCGACCTCACCGGAAAAAGCTGTTCCACTTCCACAATCTGCTGCCGCCGTAGATAACAACCCGCTGTTATCTACATGTATACATTTAGTACCAGCACCGGCGAGTCCTGTTACAGTCAAGTTACCGCCAAGAGTAATATTCTTATTTCCATACACAGTCAACGCATCGGCGTCATCGTTATTCGCTATACTAAACACTGTTTCGGCGGCACCCAAGTCTTGCACGTTTGTTGTGTTCTTTTTCGCACCAATAAACTTAATCGCAGCCGTGCTATCAGTCGGATCTGTCGCACCCATGTATCCATAAATATTGAGGGCGGCCGCGTCGGTGTCCGAGAAAGCTTCAATCTTCGCCCCACCAGCGGTTGTAGAAATTGCTTGAGTCAATAAGTAAACATCAGTTTGCGCTAAAGCCGTAAGGCCATGAGCAACGCTCGCTTCTGACATGGCAAAGCTTGAAGTACCGGTGGTTGAAGACGCGTCGCTAACTTCCAACACATAGTCCGGGTCAACGTCACCAATACCGACATATCCGTTAAAACCGTTGAACTGCACAGTCAACGTGTCACTCCCAAGAAACGCAACGTCAGTGATATTTATACTACCTGCGGTGTTGTAAATATTTCCCTGTATATTTGCATCACCGTCGAGCCGGGTGTTACCTGCGTCCACCCATAAGGCATAGGGATTAGTAATGGTATCACCTGCGCCCGCAGCCGGGGCATTTGCGACGTAAATTGTAGCCGCATTAGTGTAGGTTGTTGCGGAACTGGCATCAAACGTCGGTTGACCAAACGAGTTGGCTACTACATTAGTCACGGTACCGGAAGAAGTTGAATCAGTATAAGTAGTGGCGGCGACTTGTAGTTGAATACCGCTCAAACCCCACGCGCCCTGCGTAAAGTTACCACCCAAATAAGCCGTACCGCCCGTAGTGTAGAGCGCATAATTGGTAGTGCCTCCGGTAGCCTGTAAGTTAAGCGCGATGTTTGTTGCACTGGTACCCGTATGTGTGTTGCTCACTGTCGCCCCATAGGTGACTTGTCCAGACGTGCCATTTGCTCCGGAAGTCGCAACATTTAATACCGTTTGCGTATTGCTCGCAGCTCCTGTTGATGTTGAACTAAACGTAGCCACCACACCGGAAGTAACTGTACTCGATATAACCGCAAAACCGGAAGCGGAGCCGGAGCCGGAAGTAACCCCACTAGAAACCAACACCGATCCGGTACCATTTGGGGCAATCGTTAAGGCTTCGTTTGTCCCGGTAGTAATATCTGTTGTAACTCCCGTAAAGGTTAAAGCTCCGCCGCTGGATACCGCAAAGGCATTACTACCACCAACATTTAACGCACCGGACACATCCAGGTCTCCTGTTACGTTGGTCCCGTCCTGCAGTTCAATAGTACCCCCGGTCGAGTTGACGTTTATGTTCCCACTGGTTGCGGTAGCTAAAGTTAAATCTGCTCCGGTTGCGGTAACCGTGAGTCCCGCCGTCGCAGTTATAGCCGTACCTACTCCGGTTATATTATTCCCATTGAGCGCTAATGCCGTAGCGGAAAAGTTATACTCATCGGTTCCGGCTACTTGTACGTTGTAAGTTTTACCGGTTATGACGTTTAGGTTTAAGTCGCCAGTATTGTCTCTATATATAGAGTTGACTGTTCCAGCCGGAGGAGAAGCGTCGTCTGAAGTAAAGGTAAGGGAGTCGTTGGTGGTGTCATCAACCTCACCGGAAAAAGAACCGCACCCAGACCAGGACGGAGCTGAGCCGGTGTTCCCGACCAAACA
>JAEUSE010000138.1 GCA_016788805.1 Candidatus Doudnabacteria bacterium | reverse complement strand
AAGACAATGTGCAGCTGGTAATTATGGATGGCTTGCCAATTAATAAGCCTCACCAAATGAACGTGGCCCTTCCCTACGCCACCGGCGATGTGGTAACTGTCTTTGACGCGGAGGACCAGCCTCACTCGGAAATTTACCACGTGGCCAACACGGTTATGGTTCGCGACGAGGCAGACATAGTACAGTCCGGCGTGCAACTAATGAACTTTGAAACCAACTGGTACTCCCTGTTTAACGTTTTGGAATATTTCTTTTGGTTTAAATCCGTACTCCCCTTCTTTGCGCGACAAGGTGTTATCCCGCTCGGCGGCAATACGGTATTCTTCAAAAAACATTTGCTTGTTAAAGAAGGCGGATGGGACGAAAACTGTTTAACCGAAGACGGCGATGTTGGTATGCGCCTCTCTCTAGCCGGAGCAAGAGTCCGAGTAGTCTATGAAGAACGCCATGCCACTCAAGAAGAAACTCCGCACAACTTAAGCGCCTTCATTAAACAGCGTACTCGTTGGGGACAGGGTTTTATCCAAATTCTTCAAAAAAAGGAATGGACTAAATTTTTAAGTCTCAAACACCAACTCCTGGCGCTCTATGTGCTGGCTTGGCCGGAAGCGCAAGCGTTCCTATTTTTGTACCTGATATTCTCTCTTATTGCCGGCGTGTGGGTAAAGTTTCCGGTCTGGGTAACCATGCTCTCTTTGCTGCCGCTGCTGCTGTTGGTAGTACAGTTCGTCATTTTAGTAGTCGGCATGTATGAGTTCACGGTGAGCTATAAGAAAAAGTTCGCCTGGTATACACCCCTAAAAATGGCTTTATACTTTTACCCATTCCAAATTATTCTGGGACTCTCAACTACTCGGGCCATGTTCCGACTCATAACCGGGCAAATGAGCTGGGAAAAAACTACACACATCGGCGCGCACCGACCCGCGCAAGCCCAAGAAGTTCCTAGTGCTTAGTGCCTAGTATTTAGTCCGCCGAAGAGGCGGGTTCTCAATGCTTATTGCTTACTGCTTACCTGCTTATTGCTCATCATATGTTTAACAAGCTTAAAACACTCTGCATAGATCACAAAGCAAGTCTGGTTCTCTTGACTGTTTTAGTCGTGGCCGGCGTTGCCCACGCCTATAACATGTTCAACTTCCCCTATTACGAAAATGATGAGGGGGTGTATATGTCTCAAGCGTGGTCGGTCATAACACAAGGCAGCCTTGCCCCCTACACGTACTGGTATGACCACGCGCCGGGAGGGTGGTTGTTTATCGCGCTTTGGGCAAAACTAACCGGTGGCTTTTTTACCTTTGGCGCGTCGGTAAACTCCGGCCGAGTGTTTATGCTCGTGCTTCACCTACTATCCACGGCTATGCTTTTTGGCGTGACACGCAAACTCACCAACGGCAAGCTTTGGACCGCGGCACTCGCTGCCATCTTATTTTCCATTTCCCCGCTGGCGATTTATTTTCAACGCCGCGTATTACTTGATAACATAATGACCTTTTGGGTACTTGTATCCTGGTGGTTATTGGTAAAAGAAAAACTCAAACTGCGGCATATACTCTTGTCCGCGGTGACTTTTGGCATAGCCGTACTAAGCAAAGAAAATGCGATATTCTTCCTGCCTGCTTTGGTCTACACTATTTACACTCGCTCTCACACCACCTACCGGCGCATGGGCTTAGCTCTCTGGGCCTGCATTACAGGACTGGTCGGTGGGCTCTACGTGCTATACGCGATTATTAAGTCCGAATTCCTTCCCATGGGCTTTTTGGGCGACACCACCAAGCACGTCAGTTTGCTCGAATCCCTCAAGCAGCAAGCCGGACGCGGAAACGGGTATCATTTTTGGAATCCGGACAGCGAAATTTACCGTAACATGGTTGATTGGCTAAGCCGCGATCCCTACCTCGTGTACGGTACTATTCTGGCAATACTACTTAGTTTACTCTTTGTAAAATGGCGCAAATCCTTCCGAGAACCGCTGCTGTTCGCGTTAGGTATGGTTTTCTTCCTGATGCGCGGTGGGTTGGTTATTAACTTTTACTTTTTACCGCTGGTGCCGTTCGCTGCCGTGCTTCTCACCCTACTCGCTTATGAAGCCTACACCGCACTTGCGCGAGCCCTCCACCACGATCTTACCGTTCTAAAACTAAAGCAGGTCCTGGGCCCGGCACTTTTTGCCTGCGTACTAACCGGCCTGGCCCTGGCCGTTCTCAGCAAACCGATCCAGTTGTATACAGTGAACGAAACCTCGCCCATGCTAGACAGCCTTACATGGATAAAGACACATGTACCTCCGGACGCACATATTATTATCGACAACGCGCTGTTTGTGGACACCAGAGAATCCCGTTTTGCCGGCGACCCGGAGTTCCCGAATAGCCACTGGTTTTGGAAAGTAGAAAAAGACCCGGATGTATACAAAACCGCTTTCGGCAACGATTGGCTCAACGCGGACTACGTGGCCCTCAGCCACGAAATGGTTATTCAACAGTCTTACCACAACATTGAGATAATCGGCGAAATGTTGCCCTACATGAAAGTACTGAAGGGCTGGACCAACGGCAGCGCTCACCTGGACTTACATTCTATGGTCAGTACCAACGGTGATTGGATGCGCGTATACAAAGTAGATTCGCGCACGCAATTTTTCCTAGCCAGTACCTGGCAAAAAGACAAAGAACAAAGTTTCCAGGGCTACGGCCAAATAGTGAACGGCCCGCAGACCACCGCCCGAGAGCAAGGCTTGGCCATGCTGCGTGCGACCTACGCAAACGACAAAGCAGGCTTCGAAGGGCTCTGGTCTTGGACGCGAGACCACCTGCAATACCGCGCGCAGGACAGACTTATTTCCGAACGCTGGGGCACCGGTCCAAACGGCCAACCGCAAACCGTGGACAGCGAAGCCACGCTCACCAGCAACCAAGATATCGCTCTTGCCTTAAGCCTGGCCGGAGAAAAATGGCACAATTCACAGTACACTGCTGACGCACGCACTATAGCCCAAAGCATATGGACAGCCTTGGGTATTACAGACGCGGCCGGACATATGAACTTTAGCGAATCAACGGTTACACGGCCTGACGGCTACAAGCTAGTGGACCCGAGCACCTTTGCGCCCGGCCATTACCGCGCTTTTGCAACGCTCGACCCTCAACACGACTGGCACGGCGCCGCGGAGAACGCCTACACCGGTATAGTGCAAAACCGGGTGCGACTTATTGAGCCCAAACGTCACATTGAAGCAACTACTGTACTACCACGAGGTAACGAATTGTACAAACTCTCCCAAATCTGGTCCATTAGTTTTGACGCGGTCACGCACAAATCCGCTTCCGCT
>JAEUSE010000137.1 GCA_016788805.1 Candidatus Doudnabacteria bacterium | reverse complement strand
TTACGGGCATCACAAAAGTGGCACGATATTTCCGGTAGCAACATAAACTGGACGAGCTTTGCCGATTATCTGCAGGCCATGCAAGCGAGTACATTTGGGTGCAACGTCGGTAGCCTGGTGGGATACAGTACGTTGCGTCGCGGTTTATTGGGTGACGCGCGCAGACCTCTCCAAACCGATGAAGCGAGCGTGCTGGAGGCCGCGCTGGTAAAAAGTTTGGAGGCCGGTGCGTTTGGACTTTCAACCGGGTTGGCTTACGCGCACGAGTCTAACGTTACCGAAGTTGAGTTGTATGAGTTGGCTAAACTGGTGCGCAAATATGACGCGTTGCTCTCGGTGCATTTACGAAATGAAAGCATTGGCCTCTCTGAAAGCGTTGAAGAAGCTCTCGAGATAGCGCATCGATCAGGTGTACGACTTAAGCTGTCGCATTTTAAGGTGCGTGGCAGAGCGTGTTGGCCGGTTTTGCCCGAAGTGCTTCAGCGGTTGGAGTTGGCGGTGCATCAAGGTTTAGATGTGTCGTTGGACGTGTATCCATACGATACCATTTGGCAGCCGCTGTATACCTATTTGCCTAAATGGGCGACGGGCGCGGGTCGAGCGGAGCTTATACAGTTATTGAGCGACCCTGTGCAGTATCGCAAGGTAGTTAGCAGTTTGCACGAGGTAAGCGATCAGGTGAAAGATTTAGTCATTGCTTCGGCTAGCTATAAAATGTTGGCAACAAGTAAGCATTTGGGCGAACTTGCCGCAAAACTTAATTTGTCCAGCGAAGAAACTTTGGTAGAACTGCTTCGCAACGGCGGCGCGGAAATTTTGGTTTTTGACCAGTGCTTAAATCCGGACCAGGTAGAGCAGTTATTGGCGCACCCATTGTCGGTGGTTGCGACTGATGGCGGCGGTTTTCCGGTGACGCATAGTGCTCAACATCCTCATAAACTTGTACATCCGCGGTGTTTCGGTACGGCCGCGCGTTTTTTAAGTTTAATGCGACACGCGAAACGGCTTGGTTTGGAGGAGTCTGTTGCTAAAATGACTTCTTTACCGGCCCGCGTCTGGGGCCTGCCTCATCGGGGACAGGTGGCGATAGGAAATTATGCCGACTTAGTATTATTTGATCCATTATGGATATCCGATAAGGCCACGACCACTAACCCCTATCGAACATCAACCGGCGTGCGCGCGGTGTGGGTTAACGGCGCGCTTGCGGTGCAAGACGGTGTCGTACAAAAACCCCTAGCAGGACAGTTTTTACGAAAGAGCTAACATGTTAATGATAGAACAACTACGGACTCGCACAATTTGCATAATCGGTTTTGGTAAAGAGGGGCAGGCGGTGGCTCGGTTTTTGCGTCGTCATCACCTGCGGGCGAAGGTGTTTGATGAGCAGCCCCTGAGCGCGTTTCCGACGGAGTTAGTCCGGGAATACGAAGGAGCTGGTTTTAGTTTTTCGTGTGGCGAGCCTATTACTGATTTGGCGGATATGGAGGTGGTGTTTCGAAGTCCCGGCTTTCATCGGTTACACGCTGTTTTACAAGCCGCGGAAGCACGAGGCGCCATAGTCACCAGTCAGACGAAATGGTTTTTGGAACATTGCCCTGCGTTGGTGGTGGGTGTAACCGGTACAAAGGGCAAGGGGACTACGGTTAGCTTAATCGCTCGGTGTTTAGAAGCTGCGGTGATGCAAGGTGGGGTTGCGGATAAAATATCATCCGACGCAGCCGTATGGGTTACCGGCAACATCGGAAAAGCCGATCCTTTAGATTTATTGGATATTTTAGAGCCCAAAGATTTTGTAGTGTTCGAGCTGTCTAGCTTTCAGTTACAAGACGTAACGGTGGGTCCGCGAATTGGCGTTTGTTTGATGGTAACGAGCGAACATTTGGACCACCACAAGTCTTTGGAAGAATATCATGCGGCAAAGGCGACAATTTTGAGTTATCAAACAGCGCGCGACTTCGCGGTGTATGCTCGCGACTACGAAATAAGCAGGCGAATCGGTCAGTTGAGCTCGGGTACCCGATATAGCTACGGGAAGGGTACGAGCGCGCAGCCCGGTGTAAGTATTGTGGGCGAGACGTTAGTTTTTTCGGGTACATCCGAGGAGGGGGTTTTAGATGTGCAAGGGAGGATATTGCGGGGTGTACACAATTTGGAAAACATGGCTGCTGCCGGGCTGGCCGCTATGGCCGCGGGTGTGCCCTTGCGCGTTATCGGCGAAGCATTGGTTGCATTTGCCGGTTTGGAGCATCGACTTGAGTACGTGCGCACCGTGCGGGATATTGCGTTTTACAACGATTCCTTTGCCACTACCCCCGAAAGCACGATGGCTGCCATTGCATCCTTCGAAAACCCTAAGGTAGTTATTTTGGGCGGGTCGGAGAAGCAATCTGATTTTACCGGTTTAGCGGAGTTGATTACCCATTCAAACAGCATTCGGGCGTTGATTATAGTAGGGGTTACTGCCGCTCGTATTGTGCAGGCGTTGGAGCGCGCGGGGTATGCCGGTATTTATAAAACGGGAGCTCGAACAATGGGTGAAATATGCGACCAAGCTTTGGAAGTCGCACAAGCCGGGGACGTGGTTTTACTTAGTCCCGCCTGCGCTTCATTTGATATGTTCCTTAATTACAAAGAGCGGGGCCTGCAGTTTAAGGCTCGCGTGTCCGCGATAGAATAAGCGGTATGACTAGGAGACTAAAACCTCGTGCTCATTTTTTTGATGTACGACTGGCTGCGGCTGCCGGTGGGCTTTTGGCAATTGGGTTAATCATGCTGTATTCGGTTTCTACGGTAGAATCGTTAAGTCGATTTGGCATCACGACTCATTTTTTAAAAAATCAGCTGTTGCAGGGACTCTTGCTTGGCAGTATCGGACTCTATATATGTAGTCGGATAGACTACCACTGGTGGCAAAAGTTGATTCCGGTTGTAGTCGGTGCGGCCTTGCTGCTACTTTTGTTGGTAAAATTTCCGGGTATTGGTTTTTCTGCCGGCGGCGCGAGTCGGTGGGTGCATGTGGGTCCGATATTTTTTCAGCCGGCAGAGCTTGCGAAGCTGGCCGTGGTTATGTATTGCGCGGCCTGGTTCTCGGCCCGGAGACAGCATTTAACCGACTTTTTTTCCGGAGTGCTTCCAATGTTGGTTATTGTCGGCTTGTTTTCCGGTTTGATTTTGTGGCAGCCGGATTTCGGGACCATGGTCTCGCTACTTGGTACAACTACCGTTATGATAATTGTTGCCGGTACACCGTGGCGATGGATTGGGTCTTTGGCCACCGTCGGGGTGGCGGTACTTTTTTTGTTGATAAAGTTTGAGCCGTACAGAGCTGCTCGCTTACTAACTTTTTTAAATCCCGGTTTAG
>JAEUSE010000136.1 GCA_016788805.1 Candidatus Doudnabacteria bacterium | reverse complement strand
GGCCTAACTATTTTACCGGTGGGTATTGCTGCCGAACATGCTCCGGAATACTTAGTGCAAGCAGCTCGGGGTGTGTGGGACGAAGCTTTGGAGCGCGGCGAAAAGCACGGCTACCGAAACGCCCAGGTAACGGTTATTGCTCCTACCGGAACTATTGGCTTGGTGATGGACTGTGACACCACCGGAGTGGAACCGGACTTTGCCATGGTGAAGTTTAAAAAGTTAGCCGGCGGCGGGTACTTTAAAATTGTAAACGGCAGTGTGCCAAAGGCGCTCAAGCGCTTGGGTTACAGCGATGAGCAAATTACCGAAATTGAAAGTTACACCCGTGGGCATGGAACCTTAGTGGGCGCACCGTTCGTAAACCACGAAACCCTAAAAGCAAAAGGGTTTACGGATGTCGACCTGGCACTGATTGAAACCAAGCTCGGCTCCGCCTTTGACATTCGGTTCGTGCTTAACCCGCTTACGTTAGGTGAAGAGGTTATGAATCGTATTGGCTTGGGCCAGTACGTGAAAGAAGCAAACTTTGATGTGCTTGGCGCGCTTGGGTTTACGGTGGACCATGTGCAAGCGGCCAACGAGTATGTAGCTGGTACTATGACCATTGAGGGTGCGCCGTACTTGAGAGAAGAACATTACCCAATTTTTGACTGCGCGAACAAGTGCGGTACTAAAGGTAAGCGCTACATTGCCTATGACGCGCATGTAAAAATGATGGCCGCTGTCCAACCGTTTATTTCCGGGGCTATTTCCAAAACCATAAACATGCCGGCCGAGGCAAATATAGACGAAGTAAAGAAAGTCTACTGGGACTCCTGGAAAGTGATGCTGAAAGCGGTGGCTTTGTACCGCGATGGGTCCAAGCTTTCTCAACCGCTTAACTCGAACACGACGGCAGACTTTGCGTCGCTCTTGGGTGCGGACGAAGACGATATAAACGAAGTCACGCCGGAAGCAGTACATTCTCACGCGTTGGCTCGGGGCGTGAAAGAGAGTTTGCCTACCAAGCGTCGTGGCTGGACACAAGAGGCAGTAGTGGGCGGGCATAAAGTATATGTTCGTACCGGCGAGTATGAAGACGGTCGCGTGGGCGAGGTGTTTATAGATATGTACAAAGACGGCGCGGCTTACCGTTCACTCTTAAATTGTTTTGCTATAGCGGTATCAAAAGGCCTGCAGCGCGGAGTCAGTTTGCAAGAGTACGTGGATACCTTTACCTTTACCCGGTTTGAACCGGCCGGTCCGGTGCAGGGACATGACAACATTAAAATGTCCACCTCCATACTCGACTACGTGTTCCGCGTGTTGGGTTACGAGTACCTGGGTCGGGAAGACTTGGTGCAAATAAAACCGCAGGGTGACCAACAAGCGCTCCCGGGCATTGCCCAGGTGCGTGCGTCCGAAACAGTAGCCGCGCAAAAAGCAACCGATGAGCGACAACAAATGTCCTTAAGCCCCGCACCCGACTCCAAAGAAACCGCCCGCGCCCAAGGCTTTACCGGCGACGCCTGCTCTTCCTGCGGCTCCATGAAAATGAAACGCAACGGCTCGTGCATGGTGTGTATTGAGTGTGGAACAACTACGGGGTGTAGTTAGATCACTAACTAATGTCCTTCGATTACCATGATTATCCAGGGTCTGCTTAGCCTATATAAATATTTTGGTATGGTAAGTTGGCTTGGATCGTTGTTGAATAAACCATTTTTTCAGACCATAGTTACTGGAATTGCAATATATTATGCAGTAAGGATTGGCAATAAACAAAATCTGATAAGCGACCAACTGTTTCGATTAGAGCATGCAGTTTCAGTTTTGTTTACTTATAATGACGGACTATTCCGAGTGAGCAACCAAGGCAGGACTAACGTATATTTAGTTAATTTACGGGTGGAAGGGTATATTGACGAAACTTTTTCAGATGGCGGCTATATATCTGTTGGTGCTATCAAGGCTCTTCGTTATCAGGCAAGCTCACAAGCTTCTCTACTAAGCGGTTTAGTACCAGGCGACAAGAGAGACATTCCGTATCGGTTAACGTTAAGAAATGAGTTGAATGAAGAATTTGTAGTTACTGGTTCCATCGCGTGTGCTTTACCTGATCAAATATTGGTAAATACAAATAAGATTACTAAGTTAATTAAATAAGTGACGTTACTAATAAAAAAACAGAATGGTCTAGTCATTTGTAACATCGGTGCGGGGAAGGGGAAGACGACGGCGGCTATGGGGACGTGTGTACGGGCTGCCGGTGCCGGCATGAATGTGTACATTATGCAGTTCGTGAAGGCCAAGAAGAAAGACGACCAAGACCGTCGGGGTGAGGGCGAATGGCCCTTGTCCGCGGAAATAGATTACCTAAACGAAATGGACCGCGTGCTCACGGACTACAAAAAGTCCGGTGGGAAAGTAAACGTGGGTACTATCAAAAACGAACAGGTTGGTTTGGGGTTTGTGGGAATACTCGGCGACAAGAAAGCTAAAGCTTTACACGTGAAAGCAGCCAAAGAGGGTCTAAAAAAAGCCACACACATTTTAAAGTCCGGTAAGTGGGATGTGGTGTTTTTGGACGAGCTGGTTTCTGCTCTGGAAGTGGGGGTGTTACAGGAGGCTGACGTGGTGAAACTTATTAAAGCCAAGCCCAAAAAGGTGCACTTGATTTTAACCGGGCATAACAAGTATGATAAGGTTCTTGCGCTATGCGATATGATTACAGACATGAAGATGGTGCAGCACCCGTATTACAAAGGTATCTTGGCCCAGCGGGGGATTGATTATTAATTAACCGCAGATGCGCAGATTTTTAGGATAACGCGGATATGAAGAAATATTTTGTTATAGGATTGTCTATATTGCTGCTAGCTGCGGGTTGCGCGCCGCAGGGGCCCGCCCGACCGCCGGAGGGTGAGGATACGAGAGGGCCGGAAACGCAAACCGTAGAGGTCTCCCAGCAATCGGCACCCCAGTCCGCAAAGCCCACGCTGAAAGGTGGCGACCCGTATGAGACGCCGCCCTATGTGCCGGACACACGGCAACCGGGGCCCCCGCCGGAGGCGCCACAGAGCGAGTTGCCTGCACAAACCGCAGAGTACGTGTCCTACAGGGGACAGGAAGGCAAGAACGCGCTGGACTTGCTTAAAGCGAGTCACAAGGTGGACGTAAAAACCTACAGTGGGATTGGCGAGTTTGTAGACGGTATAGACGGACTGAAGTCGGACGCGCAACACTTTTGGTCGTTCTACGTAAACGGCAAACAGGCAACGGTCGGCGCCGGGTCGTACACGACCAAAGCCACAGATGTAATAGAGTGGAAGTTTGAAAGAATTAAATAGCACTATGCAGTAAGCAGTAAAGCAATAAGCTACGTGG
>JAEUSE010000135.1 GCA_016788805.1 Candidatus Doudnabacteria bacterium | reverse complement strand
CATT
The DNA here is from genome assembly GCA_016788805.1 of Candidatus Doudnabacteria bacterium. Taxonomy (GTDB): domain Bacteria; phylum Patescibacteriota; class Doudnabacteria; order UBA920; family UBA920; genus JAEUSE01. The sequence goes on along the minus strand of JAEUSE010000135.1, from coordinate 3,369 downwards.
TGACTGATTTATGCTTTGAATTTCATCTTATATAAGGCTATTATAGCAAAATACCAAGTATTGTAGTAGCGCTGTAAAACAGCTACAATACAGAAGCATTTATTATTTCTACACTCTACATTCGTTAATTCTACATTGAAGGTATGGCAAAGTGGTTGCAAAACAAGATTGGGATAGACTTGGGTACGGCCAATACGTTGGTGTTTTTGCCGCAAAAGGGGATTGTTATAAACGAACCGACCGTGGTGGCTATTACGTTGGATGATAACCGAGTTTTAGCGGTCGGCCAGGAAGCAAAAGACATGCTCGGCCGAACCCCGGAGACAATAGTGGCACGTCGACCTATGCGGGACGGCGTTATTGCCGACTATCGGGTGACGGAGGCCATGCTTCGGTACTTTATAAACAAAGCTTTAACCGGCTTTCGGCTCATGCGACCGGAGGTTATGATAAGCGTGCCCGGCGGTGTTACTTCTACCGAGCGTCGAGCCGTGTTAGACGCCGCTCGCGCGGCCGGTGCCAGACAGGCCTTCGTTATTAAAGAGACCGTGGCGGCCGCCATTGGCGCGGGCATACCCATCGGTAGCGCGGCGGGCAATTTAGTTATTGATATCGGCGGCGGTACCACTGATGTGGCAGTGCTTTCTTTAGGCGGCATTGTTACTTCAACTTCCGTACGGGTCGCGGGTAACCGTTTGGACCAGAGCATTGTGGACTACGTGCGTAAAAAGCACGGTTTAACTATCGGTGATAGAACCGCGGAGGAAATTAAGATAAACATTGGCAGTGCTGTACGCCTTCCGGAAGAAGAAGTAATGGAAGTGAAGGGCCGGGATGTTATCTTAGGTTTGCCACGTAGTATTACTGTGTCTACCAACGAAGTAGTGGAAGCCATTCAGGAAGATTTGGTAGAAATGGTGCGGGCAATAAAAACTGTATTACAGGAAACACCGCCGGAGCTGATTAGCGATATTATCGATAAAGGTATGGTCATGACCGGTGGCACGGCTTTGCTTCGCAACTTGGATAGATATATTACCCAGGCCATTAGTGTACCCTGTTTTGTGGCTGAAGACGCGTTATTATGCGTAGCCAAAGGTACCGGTGTGGCTTTGGATAACTTAGATAGTTACAAGCGGAGTATTCTTAGTATTAAATAAAGAATACCGAAGTACGAATATCGAATTACGGAATTCCTAATTCGTACTTCGTAATTCGTTTAGTCTGTTTATAACTTACTTGTCGCGTATATGCTGTTTTGTGGTATACTAAAATAAAGAGTGAATCATTAAAATTGAGAAACAAAAAATTGGTATGTCAGAAACTACGCGGAAATCTTTTTATATTTTCCTATCTACATTTCTCGGCGTGCTGCTATTTTTAATGTTAGATAGGGCTGCCTTTCTTATCGCTTTCATAGCGGGGGCGGATATTACTTCATTGCCGGTGTTGGCTTTGGAGTACGTTACTTCTATGATAGCCGTGGCCTTTGGCGCATGGTACGGTATTTGGCTGGGCCTGGTTTGGTATTCTGCGGTGTACGAAGAACAAACTACGAAAGGCGTATACGGCTGGATGAGGGGTCTTCGTAACTCGACCGCTCGCGCGAGCCAGGAGGGCTCTTGGGAAATTGACGACTTAGTCACGGTTAGCTCCAATGACAGTAAGGGGAGGGAAAAGCTGGACTATTTTGAAGCCAACACGGTAAAGTTTGCCGGCGGTGCTCCCGTTGCGACTAGCCGTGTACAACTTGCTCCCGAGTTGGGCACTCTAAAACCCCGAACGGTTGCAAAGCGGGCGCCTCGCAAAACCGCCGCCAGAAAGACAGTCTCCTAAATGCAGAATGTAGAATTGGGAATTCAGAATAGCCAATCTCATTAAGAAATCCAAATTCTGAGTTTTGACTTACATAATTCTGCATTCAACATTCTAACTTCTGCATTTACATGACTTATGCAAAATTATTCGGTTTTGGGTTTATATTGGTCGCTGTCTTGGTTGTTTTAAAGACAGTGTTTTTTGGTTTTTTTACCTGGGAAGAGACCGCTCTGTTGCATTATATATATTGGGGGGTAGCCGCGGTGCTAACGCCGGCGTTGGTGCGTAGGCTTGGAGTTATTACCATTTTAGAGGCGATAGTGGTGGCGGTGCTCTGGTTGGTCATGGAGATAATTGGGGACGCGATAGTGGCGGCACCTATTGCCGGCTGGCGGGTGTTGGTCGACCCCAACTTCGCAATCGGATACCTTATTCCGCCGCTGGTTATTTTTATGTTTCATAAAAAGCGGCACGTACACGTACGAAAACAACTTGCTGCTGCCAAATAATAGGCTTATCTAGGGACACACTCAGCAGGTGTGTTTTTTAGATTTGCAAAAGGGTGTACGTTAGTATACCATGTGAAAAGTGACAAGTGGGCATCCTCTAACCTCAAACCTGTAATCCTTAACCTATACGGTATGGAGCGCATAATCATGCACATCGATATGAATAGCTATTTTGCGTCCTGTGAGCAGCAGGATAATGTAGCTTGGCGTGGTAAGCCGCTCGGGGTGTGTGAGCACCTAGGCGGGATTATTATTGCCCCGTCGGTGGAGGCGAAACGCTGGGGTATTAAAACCGGTACGCCGGTGTGGGAAGCTCGAAAGCTTTGTCCGCAGATTATTTTAACCAAAACCAACCCGGACCGGTATCGGTACTATACCGCTAAATTTTTGAAGGTATTTGAAGATTATACGGCAGATATAGAACGGTATAGCATCGATGAAGCGTTTTTGGACGTTACAAAAGTGTGTAACGTCAGAGTGGGCAGTGAAAAGTGTACAGTGAACAGCTGGGGGCTTGTTGATCCTTACGAGGAGGCGGAGCGAATCGCAAAGGAGATTAAGCGGCGGGTCAAGCTGGAGGTGGGCGATTATTTGCGGTGTTCGGTAGGGATTGGCTGGAGCAAACTCATTGCTAAAGTCGGTTCAGACATGCAAAAGCCCGACGGTTTAACTGTCTTACGTCCGGAGGATAAGCCATTGCTGTATAAAAAACTACAACTCACCGACATTCCGGGTATCGGCAACCGCATGGCTCGCCGGTTACGGGAGCGGGGAGTGCGAACTTTGGTGGATTTGCGCGAGTGTCCGGTTGCCAGTTTACATAGTTGGTTTGGCATTATGGGTTACCACTTGTGGTCGATGGGTCAATTGGAAGGGTCGTGGCACGAAAATTTTTCCGAGTTTTCCCCTGTGACGTCGGTTGGGCATTTGTATACCATTGCCGGAGAGTTTCGCAATCGACCGGGGGTGGGGGAGCAGGTGTTGTATAAGCTATCGGAAATGGTGGCACGTCGTTTGCGTGCCCTGGGCGTGGGGGCGGTGG
>JAEUSE010000134.1 GCA_016788805.1 Candidatus Doudnabacteria bacterium | reverse complement strand
CAGGTTGTGGACGCGGACCAAGTTTCGCAGGAAATTCAGCGCGACCTGGGCGTCGGTAAGCCTGCTGTGACGCCGATAGTCCAGGAAAGTCGTTTTAAGGTTGTGGATACCGCTTCCGAAAATGATATAAGCGATTACGCTACTAAAGCGGTGGAAAAGATTAATACATACTATGAGAGCATGGCTACCGATTGGCCGGCTATTTTGACCGCAACCCCGGATCCGGTTTTGGCGCAAGGAGCGGCGACTGGTGCGAAAAAGTTGGTTGATAGTCTGTATAGTTTACCGGTGCCGAAACCGGCCGTGGGTTTACATCGGGCTATTGTGGCCGGAGCAGTTGTGCACCAGGATATGGTGGTGAATACCAACAATGTCGCTCGCGGAATTCAGCCGAGGGGCGCGCAGTGGCGTGTAATCCCCACATTCCTGGCTTCCCGGGCAGAATTGGATAATTTAGATAGAGAGATACAGAAGCTGACTTTAGCCTACGGTGATATTCAACTGGGTAATGTGGCTACTGCAAGTAGCGATTTCTTTAACGTGGCGCAAGCTGGTATTCCGGTGAGTGTGGTGGCAGATATACCTCGTATTTTAGAACAGTTTTTGAGGTCTTTGCTTGGGACTTTGGTGTTGAACTTTATTAAAGACCGTATAACCAGCTTGGTAGAGAACCTAGAAAAGAACTTTACGGTGGCTAACTTCCTATACTATACCGACGCGGTTATTAACACGAAGTACGGTAATGATTACCTGAAGAAGTATGTGCCAAAAACCCAGGACCAGGAGATGATTAAGAAGTTTTTGCCCCAATTTAACTGCGGTAAGCAAAATGCGGACGAGTTAAAGAGGAATTTGCGGGCAAAAGCGGTAGAGTATCTGGGTTTCGATCCAAGCATTCCGTTAGACACGACCAGTCCGAAGTTTTGGACCGATCTTTCCAGAACTGCCGATTTGCAGGGGGATGAGCCCGGGTATCAGCGGTTGTATAAAGCTTTAGCTGTGGTGGCAGAAGGGCAAGCTAAAGAAGCATCTGTTTTAGAACAGACCTCTACGACCGGTAAAAAGTCACCTCTGGATGAACAGCTGAGTAAAGGCATTACGAAATCTGTTGATTATATAAGCAAAAAGATTGAAGCGGCTCTGAACTCGGTGTTTAACATTGCTCCCACTAACGCCACAACCGGCGGACCTGGTTTCTCGGCTTTCGTCGTAAATATTGTGTTGGGTATTATTAATCAACTGGTTATAAAGGGCGCAACTATTAAAGAGCAGGCTGCCTGCGTAGCCGTACCGGTGTTAAATCCCATTATTCCTGGTGATTTTACGCCAAATAACAACGCGGTGAGCAATAGTCAGGTAGTGGGTTGTATGCAAGACGTGGCGGCCTGTAGGGCTTTAATATTCAACCAGCAAACCAACAACAATACCACTACTTGTCAGCCCGGCGATACAAATCCGTTATGTGTAGGTTTGCAGCCTTAGACCCCTGGATGTAATGCACAAACTATTGAAGTTCAAAAATATAGCTATTGGCGTTATGCTTGCGGGGCTGGTTCTTTTGCCAGCCCTTGGGGCGTTTGTGGCCCATGCCCAGACCACACCTCGCAGCACCGACGCTCCTGCGGGTCGGGTTTTGCAAGCAGCAAGCTGCAATGAAAACGATGGGATTACCATTCAGGTTTCTCCGGCCGCTCCTAAAATTGGTGCGAATATTAGGTTTACCGGTACAGTCAAGGCCGAATGTCAGGCCAAAGTGGGTGGGACGGGCAGTGGCGGTAGTATGTGGCTGTATCACGGTGAATACACCCCCAGCAATACTCAATTTCAGGCTGAAATCGCGAACGGGTTTACTATTTCCAAGGAGTTTCCTATTACCCCACAGCTCTTTAGTCCGGGTCAGCATTTGGTGGGGGTGAAAATGTCCTACTGCGCGGCTACGTTCGGCGAGCCTTTGTGTTTGGACTTTTTAGGTCGCGTTACTATTACCGTTGCGCCGGCGGATACGACCGGCAGCGCCACGCTAACCGGTTCGGTGGAACAACAAGTACAGTTTAGTACCATTCGGGAAGTTTTTTCGCTGGTGTATACCAAGGGTGGCTCCGGCAAGGACGCGGCAAAAATACAGTATGAGTGTGGGAACGACGGAGTAAAACGCACTGCAAACGTCGGGGACAAGATTAATTGTGATTACGCAAAACAGGCGGGTAGTTACACCTTTACCGCCACCGCGCTTGACGCGAGCAATAACCCCATTCCGGGCGCAACGTGGAGTAAGCAAATAACCTTAACCGGTAATGAAACCAATGCCACCGGAGTTGACACCCCGGGCTTGGGCGATTTGGCCTTTGGCGGCTTTGAATTGTTCATTGGTTGGTTGCTAAAGTTGTTTGGTAGCGCGCTCAAATATACTATTTTATGGATAGTCGGCCCATTTATAGAGGCAATTCTTTCCATACGTACATACGAAGACAAGTTTGCTCAAGTCATATACCCGGCGTGGGAAATATTTAGGAACTTGGGAAATATATTCTTTATCTTGTCGATTGTGGCCATCGGGGTGGCTACCGTGTTTCGTATTTCCGGTTGGGCGGTGAAAGACTTGCTGGTTAAGTTGATAGTGGGCGCCATACTTATTAACTTTAGTCTCAGTATCGCGCAATCCATTTTAGGCATTGCCGACACCATACAGAATCAGTTCTTGCCCAACGATACCGGGGCTATTCGGCAAATTGTAAATCACTTGTTTACGGCCGACTTATTTAGCGGGACACCAGGCAACTTGGGTGGGTTCGGCGGTGTGCTTGAGCAAATAATGAACTTCTTCTTAACCTTTGGGTCGTTCATCGCCTTCTTGGGCATAGCCGCACTATTGACTGTTCGGGTGCTCTTTTTGTGGATTTTGCTCATGCTTTCACCGTTGCCGTACATTGCCATGGTGCTGCCGCTGTCCCGAAGCATGTCCAAGAAGTGGTGGAGCGAGTTTGCCAAGTGGGCCTTTATCACACCGGTGATTGCTTTCATGCTGAATTTGACAGCACTAATTACGGTACAGACGAAGGCGTCTAACATTTTGCAGAGCTTAGCCACGAATGATCCGGCACAGACCGATGGCGTAGTGAGTGGGGTCATGTTTGCGTTTGCGACTAACGCTATTCCGCTTGGGTTTTTGTACATGACGCTTAAGGCAGCCACTGCTTTCGGTAGCGGAGCGTCTGGTTTTGTGAACAAAGCGGCAGAAAAGGGCGTTCGCGCGGCCTTTTGGCCCGCTGCCGCAGCGGGGGCGGCAATTGGTGGAGGCGCATTGGCGGCCGGGAAGTATGCAGGCGGTTTAGCTGCCGGTGTGGGTAAGGTGCCGTTGAATTTAGCACGTTTAAAGCTTGCTGAAGGTTCTCAGGCGAGAGCTGAAC
>JAEUSE010000133.1 GCA_016788805.1 Candidatus Doudnabacteria bacterium | reverse complement strand
TGGGAGCTGGAAAACTTAACGCCCTATGGAACCGTGGTTGTGCGCAATAAGGCGGAGTTGACTGACGAAGCGATTAAGCGCATGCTCGAAAATCGTCCGAACGATCCTGAATACGTGAAGTGTATGGCTCGTTCTAGTGAGGCGTTGCCGGTGGTAAAAGAAAGCGCGGCAGGGTTAAAACAGATTCATGAACAGTTTGCGGGTATCCTTCTGGATTTGTACCCGGGTGTAAGAACTTTTAAGCAGGGCTACGTGACACGCGTTTTAGATATAATGGGTTTGGCGGCAAAACAAGATATAGCCCTGTCGTTACGGCAGGAAGCCCTTAATTACTTCCAAAGCAGCCAAAGTGAAATAGCCCAAGGGAGTTGGTACGGCGACTGCTATTTGCTTGCCGGGCATAATGCCGGTAAACGCACCGCCCCCGGTTTAGTGTTTGAACAAATGGCTCGGTCCATTCGACCCGGCCGGCGAAAGGGTGAGTACGAGGTGAAAATTGCCGCCATGGATAAAGAGTCGTCAACTGAGATGCAAGCGTTCTTTGGCGAGCGGTACCGGGACGGCCGGTTGGTAGTAACCTACTCGGACTTGGAAAAGATTTTGCCCGGTTGGGCAAGCGCAGACTTGGGCGATCTTATTTTAGAGAAAGCATACGCGCAGTTTATAGACTTTCAGGAGCGCAATAGTCAGAAGAAAAGGAAACGAAAGCTCATATTTGGTAGGGAGCGGGCGTTTGAAGGCGGGTTTGGACACGAAGCCTTGTTTGATTTATACGGAGACGACTTAGTTGAGAAGCATAAGATAGGTAATTATGATAGCTCCGACGCGTACACAAGCCTTGAACAGAACGGTAAGCAGCGGGATGTGATAGACTTGCTCGTTCGTTTTGGGGAACAGCCGGAAAAATTTATAATTGTAGCCAATACCCCTGCCGAGCGTAAACCGGAAAACCCCAATCGTTTTTATAAGGCTTTGGACTACTTAGGCTTGGCCGGTGGAGAAAAAGTGGACGGGCTGTATTTGAACCACGCCTACTCAGTGGTAGGCTATAACGACGGTGTAGTGTACGTAGAGAACCCGCACAATACCGGAAAGCGCGTGGCTTACTCCGTGGGAGAGTTTGTAAAAAAATTCGCCCAAGTTTCCTACGTAGAAATAAAAAAGCAGTACGAGCCGTACGAGCAGCCATACCTGCAGGCACAAAACTGAGATTAAAGTTGTACGTGGTTGAACCGCTGGGCACGTCGTGATAAACTGAGCCAAAGGAATAAAACTATATGGCGGATACAAATTTTCAACCAATTTTTGACTATATTGATAATAGTAGATTAGCCGGATTGGGCAGAGAATTTTTTGTTGAAATTAAAGCCGAGTTTCGAGAAGTTAAGGCAATGATAGTTGGCCTAACAAACGATGTAGAGAAACACCATCAAGAATATTTGAAATCTGTTGGTATCTTCACGAAATGTTAATTTAGTGTCTAAATGGAAATAGTGCGTCCACAATCCAAACAACCGTTGCCTGACCACGCGAAGCTGGTGTTTAAAGGTAAAATTTTTGACGTGTATCAGTGGGAGCAAGAAGGATATGACGGGAGTTTGTATATATTTGAGAAAATAAAACGACCGGACACGGTTCATATTTTTGCGGTTACCGAGCAGGGAAACATTTTGGTTTCGCATGAACGGCAGCCGGGGACAGAAGAATATATTACCCCTCCCGGCGGCAGGGTGGATGAGGGCGAAGATGCGTTAACGGCCGCTAAGCGCGAGCTGCTGGAAGAAACGGGATACGCCTCGGAAAATTGGGAGTTGTTGGGTGCTTGGCAGATGCACCCAAAGTTGGAGTGGGCGATTTTTGCTTTTATAGCTCGTAACGCGAAAAAAGTAGACGCAGGCGCAGGTGTTGGATTTAATAATGACGAGCACATAACTAGTGTAGAAGTTAGCTTTGATAAGTTGGTGGAGATCGTATCTTCCCCTGATTTTTACGATAGAGAATTGAGATGTAGATTTTTAGAAGCCAAACTCGATCCGCAAAAAATGGCAGAGCTAAAAAAGAAAATTTTAGGCTAACAAAAGTACACGCGTAGAGTCGTACAGTATATATTAAATACAACACTTTTCACCCCTGTGAAAGTTGTTGTACATCGATATATGGGGAAACAAACACTTACTCTATCAAGCAAAATTTTGATTACGGCTTTGCAAGCCGGCTATCTTGTTTTTGGTCTACGGGGACGGATAATCGATAAGGTTTACAACCCTGGTCTCGATGTCGATAGGCGGCTAAAGCGGACGTTGTATTATTTGTATAAAAAGGGGTACATAGCATTTGAAGACCGAGCAGGTAGGCGGCTCATGCGACTTACACAGCAAGGAAAATTGAGGACTTTATTTGATAACTTTGGGGTAGACAAAGCTAGGGGCTGGGACGGGAAATGGCGCGTGGTGCTGTACGATATTCCTCAGTCGGCCCGGGCTGTCCGTTTTCAAGTGTTGCATCAGCTTAAAGTATTGGGGTTTGCGCAGCTGCAGGCAAGCGTCTATATCGGACCTTATGCCTTAAATGAATCCGCTCTTCAGTACCTGCGAACAAGTGGGCTTATAAAATATATTAGAATTATGCTGGTTGAGCGCGTGGATAACGATGCTCAATTACGGAGGACTTTCAAGCTCCGCAAATACCACACTTCTCACCCCGGTGAAAAGTGTGGTATTTAGTTTTGGGTTCGATTTTGGGTCTGAGATTGTTTTGTGTAAAAAGAATTTGTGTATGTGGCACCGTTTACAAACATTATCTCGCTTCGTTCCGGACGCGCATGCTTTGCCAGTAGAAGTTGCAGTTTCGCCCATTCGTGCGTCTGCGCCTGGTAAGAGTGCTGTTGCGGTTTTGTCTGAGCATCCGTTGCCTGTTATCCGTTTTATTGATGCCATAATAGAGGACGCGTGCGTGCTTGGGGCGTCGGATGTGCATCTTGATCCTACGCACGACTCGCTTAAGTTTCGTTTGCGGATAGACGGGTCGCTACAGGAGTTTCATGTAGTACCAAAACAGTACGCGCTCGAAGTGATTACCAGAATAAAAATTTTAGCGGGTTTGCCGACTGACGAACATCAGGCTGCACTCGACGGTCGTTTTCGCAGTATTTTGTCTTCGGGTGATTCAGTGGACGTGCGCGTGGCTATTGCACCCACGTATCACGGTGAATATGCAGTGCTGAGGTTGCTTTCTGATACGGCAGAGGAGTTTAATTTGAAGACGTTGGGGTTTTCGGAAAGTAACGAGCGAAAGGTTCTCCACGCGCTGAGACGACCATTTGGCATGGTGCTCACTACCGGGCCAACGGGTAGCGGGAAAACAACTACGCTATATACTCTCATCAAATTGCTCAATAGTCCGGAAAGAGCGATTGTAACTATTGAGGATCCGGTAGAGTATGCCATTGGAGGTATTAACCAAATTCCTGTCAATCCTCGCACCGGATTACAGTTCGCCACTGGCTTGCGTAGTATTTTGCGACAAGATCCAAACGTGATTATGGTGGGGGAAATCCGTGACAGTGAAACGGCCGGTGTTGCTGTGAACGCAGCGCTTGCGGGACATTTGTTGCTTTCCACATTGCACACAAACG
>JAEUSE010000132.1 GCA_016788805.1 Candidatus Doudnabacteria bacterium | reverse complement strand
CCTTCACAAAGCTTTACTGGAATACCAAAAGCGCACGTACGAAACCACCAACGGCCCCGTGCAAAACCCCAACCACTACTATCAGTTAGTAGTTAGCGACGAGTCTTTTGCCTGGCTTAAAACGTTAAGCGCGCTAGTGGTAAGCATAGACGAGCTATTGGAAAGCAAAGAAACTAAAACCGAAGCAGAAATCGACCAAATAGCTCAGTACACTAAAAATATACTCACCACCACCGGTGGCAACGGTGCTTTTGGCACCAACTACACCGAAGCACTCAAAAAAGACGATGCCGTAGCTGCCCTGCACGCCAACGTAATGAAACTGATAAGCCTATAGCAAACACAAGACTCTCTTCTAGAAACTAATCGGAAGAGAGTCTTTCAAACAGTACCAATCAAATCTGACTAATTGGGTGGGGTGCAATTTCATGCGCGATTATCTGGAGACGCCGCGTTGACGGACCGATCTTGCACCACACGGAGCGGCACAGTAGGCCGTGCTATAGGCGTACGCTGGTCTACGGGGTCGAACATTGAAGTCGGCAAGACTTCTTCTTCAAGAAACCGGGCAATTTTTCGACCACCAAAAATAGAGGGCATAAGCCCTATACCGTTACAACCCAAATTATAAAGCAGTACCGGATTGAGCGGCTCCGGACCGACTAAACGAACACCGTTGGGCGTAAAACCCATAAGGCCGTGCCACAAAAACTTGTATGTCTCCCCTTCCGGGTGTGCTTTTGCGTACGTTGCTCGTAAAAAAGAATCGATATCTTCTTTTGCTCGTACAGGGTAATCGTGGTCTACCTTATAATCGTTGGTGTCATCCATTAAGGCTTCCGGCCCGCCAATCGAGACTAAACTTTGGGGCTTGCCTTCCGTCTCCCCAAACGGGCGACGCGTTACGTAGAAATAAGGCTCTTCCGCATATACATCGTCTCCCTTGCGAGGGCTCTTAGGCAAAAAACTAATCTCCACCGGCGGATGTTGGGACGGTTCTACATAGCCCGCCATATAGCCCACTATACCTCGCACCATATGGTGAAATTTTTTATTTATATCCGGCCCCACAGCATTTACGATGCGCACATTTTCAAACCCGTTGGTACACAACACAACTCGCCGAGACTGTACAGTATAGTCTCCGGAACGAACCATAACACCTTCCGCCCCTAACTGCATCTCTTCTACCGGCGTATGTTCGAGCAAAGTAAAACGCTCAGGGTATGTGTTCAGCATATACTGCACAAGCTCTTCGCATAATGCGGCGCTGTTGGTGCAACCTTTCTTTTCCGGCAAGGCGGCGAAATACGCCGAATCCTTAACTTCTAAGAGGTTGGCCAATTCCGAGCCGGTAACAAGCTTATACATGCCTTGATACGCATGCGGAATACGCTCCACAGCCGGGGCATCTTCCGCTACAAGCAACGGTGCGACCTCCAGACCTGCTTGTGTACGCAAAGCTAAATTTTGCAAATGGATAAGTAGCTCTTCTTCAGTGGCAATAGCAGCGTACCCGGTAAAAATCCATACAGGCGTCTTAAGCTGAGCAGTAGCCCGCATAGACTCCAATAGTTCCCATGCCGACTCAACGTCCCGCTGCCCCTGCGCGGCCAGCGTGAGCCCGAACTCCTTTACCAAGCTTATAAAGCTCCGTTCAAAGTAGGTAGCCAAAAACCCGCCATTGTGTCCGGTTGCCCCGTGGGCAATCCTCCCCATTTCCAGCAACACCACGGACTTTTTTGTGCACGTTAATGTAAAATAAGCCGTTGCTACCCCGGCGATACCGCCGCCAATAATAGCCACATCCGTCTGTACGTTCTCCGTCAGACCCTTGCCTTCCCTGGCAGAGCTCATTTGATATAACCAAGGGGACTGATTTTTATGTTCCATACACTCATGTACTCCTCACATCTAGAACCCGGCTAAGCACACCACACACCTTGCGCTTATAACCGTTCCGGATATGTCTCAATTTACTTTCAAATACTCCTCATGGTCAGCTGAGCTAACGATCCTTTTCCCATTCGCGCCAGTCCAATCTGTGTATCGCCACCAGGTGGGTGTAAAGATGAAAGCTATATCTTCTGCGAACTTTCCTACTTTTTCAGGAAACTTACCAAAGTAAATACCATCAAAGTTCTTTCTTTCCGCTTCTGATACTATGCGGGCTTCGCCATCCAACTGCATTGTTTTCATGACAGCCTCATCCACGCCAACTACAACAGAAGCGCGGGACGTTAGACGACCCTTTAATGCTTCTGTTTTACGGTACCCGGGCGAAGTGAGAAAGTAAAAAGTCGTTCCATCCTTTGAAGTAGCAAAATGTAACGTAGCCGCATGAGGGGAACCATCCGGCATCTCCACTGCCAGAACACAAACCCTCTGACTGTTAATATAATCTAAAATATCTTGGTTCATATGGTTTGCATTATTGCCTGTAAACGCTTGATCGCTAAAGGAGTATTCCGCTGGCCTTGACCCACTGGATAATACACAGGGTATACGTCGTGCGAGACTTTTCCAATCTGCAAGAGCTCTTTCTTCAAACCTGCATAATTGCTTACTGTAATCGCTTCCTGCAGCAACAGCGAACTCACCTGATTACCAAAGGTAATAATTCTTTTTGGGTTAACTGCTAAAATTTCTTTCTGCATGACCGGCAAGTATTGGCGAAACACAGCATCCGGAACATGTCTTGCGTCGTCCTGAGTACACTTAGCTAAATTAGTGATGTATATTTTCCGTTTCGCCACCCCTTCGTATAAGCGAATAGCAAAATCAGGTGTCCAATCTGCCGCATTCAAAGCTTGTGTTTGTTCGTACAAGCACTCCGGAATTAGACTCAATTTATATAGAATCTTCCACACATTCTTGGTACCAAGCCACGGCGCACGTAACCCCTTCCAACCCACCTGAGCGGATACGTTCTTACCGGTCGGATTCATAAATACCAACATCAACTCAGGCGCTGTAATACAACCCGCCCCATAAATTGCAGATAACTTTTTGGAACCATGCTTTACCTGCAACGCATCAATACTATCGTGAAGTTTAGTAATTTGAAGCACAAGCCTACCCCTGCTTTTTTAATGCCATATATTCCTGTATGCCCTTGAGCCAGCCCCCGGTAAAATAGTCTTCTGGCTTAAAAGTAGCCGGGTCAGCCCAGAGTAGCTCGGTATGCCGTTCGGAAAACGCCACTTCACCGCTCTGCCAGGTAGCTTGGTAACCAATGGCGAATATGCGCACCGTAGGGTTACCCGGCGCGTGCTCCACCCGCTCGTGCCGCATAAAGACTATAGGCTTACCCAAGACATACACCACTCCGTCACCCACCTCTTCTCCCATTTTTCTTTTTACAATGTCTTCGAGCGGCACTGCGAACTCGTCTTTTTTAATGCGTCCACCCGGCAAATCCCACTGGCCAAAATTGTCCCTCATAACCAAAAAACTACCGTCTCGTTCTAAAAAAACCTTCACGGCTACAAAATATGGGTCTTTCTGGTCTATGTTTGCGTCGGGCATATATTTTATATAATACTCTCTCAGCATACCAAAAAAGGGACGCCGAAGCGACCCACATCACAAAAAAAACCAAAGAGTGTAAATACCACACTTTTCACCCCTGTGAAAAGTGTGGTATTTGGAATGC
>JAEUSE010000131.1 GCA_016788805.1 Candidatus Doudnabacteria bacterium | reverse complement strand
TTGCCAACCGGCACGTTGCATGTCTATCGGATTCTCTGTTTCTGTCTCAAATGTTTCGGTTACCAATATACCGTGTCCTACGTCGGTAAACGTAACGTCTACTTTTCTCGCGTCCTCCCCCGCCATAACGTAGGCTATGCGCTCATAAGGCACTACTTCGGTATAGGTACCGCTAAAATCAAAGCCGCTACTACCGTCTTTCGCTTCCATGCGCGCGCTAAATACGCCGCCCACCCGCAGGTCGTTCGTGGCGCTGGGACACTGCCAATCATTGCTGGCAAAGTTCCACTGGGTTATATGTTCCGGTTCAGTCCAGTACTGCCAGACTTTTTCAATCGACGCGGTAACCGTTACTTCCACAACCACAGCTTGTTTTTCTATAGACATATGCAATATATAATTTTATAAAACCGAAACTACCAAAACCCTATACTCACCTTTTTTATGCGGGTATGACCTTATTAGAATAATATACTTTAACGAAAGGAAATAGCCCAAGCCATGCTTGTACGGCCGTGTAGAGTTTTTCGTAGTAACCTGCGTCATATTTCGCCTGAGTGACCCACCAGCTCACGTCCGCATCGTACTCACTCGTACCCTCGGACAAGTCCGTACGTACGCCCATGGCGTATATGTACACACAGCCTACATAGTCCCCCTGCGTATTGTACACCACGTAGGCAAAGGAGTTGGCATCCCGAAACTCACGTTCGTGCCACGCCAAGTCTAACAGGTCAAACTCTTCGGTAAGTTTTTCTGTTGGCCAAGACCCACCTCTCGTTTTTTGGATTATATCTATGCTCGTGTTAACTCCCTCTAAGTCCGCCTGCAGGTCTATTCTGCTGAGCGGCCGAGCAATTAAGTCCTCATGCTCAAGTCTTACAGGCGCACTAAACCCATCCGGCACGGGTAACTTTTTTATATAGTGTTGTATGTCTACGTTCATATAATTTACTTCATTAACTCTGCTAACTTACGTACGGTGTTTACGTTGCGCGCGGTCATGTTTTTGTAGAGTGGCGTGCCAATAAACTTTTTCATACCGCTCTTACTGAGAAACTTCCGGTTTACATGCCAAATAATGACACCGTTTACATACTTTAACTTGTCCGCTTCAGGGTGCGGGCTAATTAAGCCAAGCGAGCTTTTCTTGTTGTACTCGTCCCATAAGAACAACACGTCTGTCCTCACTGCCGAGTCGTTATCCCAACCTTTCGGAATAGCTTTGGCAACTTTGGCCATACTCGCCGCATCCCGCACCAAGACGGCAATAGCAAAGCCAAACGTTTTCTTGAGCACCTTTTCCAGGTCTGTAGCCATAGGTGCACCCTTGCTCGAAAAAACAACATTGCCCGAGTTAATGTAGGTAGACACCCGCTCACAGCCGAGCTTTTCACACACCTGTTTCAGCTTGGCCATGTCCACTTTCTTATTTCCACCCACATTTATTCCGCGCAACAGTGCTACGTATGTTTTCATAAAAAAAATTAGGACTGACTGTAACCGAGCTCGGCTAACTTAGCACGGTTCGCATCCACAACACCTTTCACTACTTCCACCGGATACTTCTCGTACATCGACATTATTATTCTTGTTATTCGCTCTCCGGACTTACCGTCATGTCTATTAGGATGATACGGTAAATCTTTTTGGCCATACAACAACTGGTTTAGTTCGCCGGGCGGACAAAAGCTCTCAAGGTCGCGTAATGGGTACCCGTCGGCGTCCATACCTTTAAGATCCAAATCATGATCCCAGTTTAACGCAGCGTTGAGTACGGCCTGAACTTTCTGCAAAGCAGAATTGTTGTAGCTCGTCTCAAAGTTATCTCCTCCGCCTTTTATAAGCCATTCGCCTTCTCCAAGCCCAAAAAACGGATACCATACTCCGGCAGTTTTTACGCCACCAGTACCCTTGCTGCTCCTGTAAAACGGCACCATCTGGCCGCCCACCTTCACAAAAACAACCGGTCGTAAGCCAGTAAATGACCAACTGTAGCCTTCCGGACTAGCTAAAAGACCCAGCTCCACAGCCCTTGCAAGCCGTTCGTTTACAGGCACGGCATTAATTTCGTCAATTATGAGATGGTTCGGCACTCCGGCAAAACGTAAAAAGTCACCCAAATCAATATGTCCAAACGCACCTGCTGTTTCACCTTTTAAACCAAATAAAAACTGCGCCCGTTCCTTTTCGGAAAATTTGCCCGTCTCTACAGAACGTTGTTCACTTGCAAAAGCACTCATATATTTATGTAATTTTAGCCATCCCTCTGAAAGAGGTTGCTCGTGGAAAATTTACCCTAAAAGAAAAAGGTAACCCTTTTGCCTGTCTTCCAACCCCGATAGTCGAGCATGAATATATGGTAGCAAATGTCCACGCCATGGCAAAGGTATGACGAAGGGCACCTTTGTCACGGTATCATTACTTTAACATTTGCTGAATTAGTCTTTCAAAACCAATCCCAACGGCCTGAGCGGCTTTTGGGAGCAGGCTCTCTGAGGTCAGCCCCACCCCTCCGGGGGTGTTGGTTTCTAGAATGTATAACTGACCGCTTTGCACAATAAAGTCTGTTCGGGAGTAGCTGCCTAGGCGAAGGCCTTTGTGTATGCGAAGTGCAAGGGCCTGCGCTTGTTTTTGAATTTTGCTACTTACCCACGGAGCAAAAGGAACCTCTTTAGACTTACCGGAGTATTTACTTTTATAGTCAAACCACCCGGCACTAGGCGGGACAATTTCTACTATAGGTAACGCTTTGCCGTTTAGGACCCCGGCGGTAATTTCTGTACCCCGCAACAGCGCTTCCACATACCACCGGCATGGGAGTTGTAATATTTTTTTAACCCGGCTACTCGCAAGGTCCTTCTCAGTGTGCAAAAGCGCCACTTCGTGTGAAGAGCCGCCATAGGTGGCTTTCAACACACACGGGAACCCAAACCGAACAACGTCTTGCTTGTTTTTAATAACTTTCCACGGGGCAGTCAAAATGCCCTTTGCGTCGCAATACTTTTTAAAAAGAATTTTATCAAACGCGACTTTTGCGCCCTTTGGGTCCGAACCTACATAAGGCTTTTTTGCGGAGCGCAAAAACTTATATAGTGTGCCGTCCTCCCCTTCTTTACCATGCATAACCGGAAACACCATATCGCACTTCTTAAGTGCAGCACCGAGCTGGGCGTATCCGCGTTTAAAGTCGAACACAGTTACGGTGTGCCCGTTGGCAACTAACGCGCTTTTAACTCCCCGAGCCGAAAGCAAAGAAATTTTCCGCTCCGAAGAAGAACCCCCGGTAATAATTAAAATACGCATACTCTAATGATAACACCTGCCTAAAATACATAATATAAAAATCGCCTATTCGGCGATTTTGGTTGGCTGGCCATCTCGAGTTAGAATCAAATGATTCATTACCTTGTAAGGCTTTGGTTGCGATCTCCAATATAGCACTTCGACGCGTCCCGAACGCATAAAATTATCTAAATAGAGTCTTGATTAAATCGTATATAGCAGCAAAAGATATTGAAGCAATTATAGCCGAAATAGCAAGGCCCATATACCTTTTAAATGATTTATCGGGAGTAATCGAATAATTAAAATATGGATATAATGATTTTATACTTTTTGTGCAGAAATTATAAACAAAGAGAAAAATAAGCCATATCAATGAATAAATTCCAACATTC
>JAEUSE010000130.1 GCA_016788805.1 Candidatus Doudnabacteria bacterium | reverse complement strand
CAGATATGTTGCATCATTTTTTGACAGCGGTGGAAACGAGTGATGAATTGTTAGGCGATAAGCCTCTTACTATTGATGCGGCGGAGGTTGCCCCCATGGTTCAGAATTGGATTAAAGATTATAACTATTGGCCAACGGAGAATAAGTTTCGTCAGAGTATAGATGCGGTAAACTATGCCAGTAAGGCTCCAAACCCACAAAAGTTGGCGGCAGAGGACAGGGCGTTGCTGATTAAGTTGTTGGGTTGGTATGATGAAATACGTAACTCCTTGTATGATTACGAAGCTTCTGAGGATATTGATTTAGAACAGTATCCAAATTTTGACCCACGGTTACTGACTGCTAGTATCGACGAGTTTGAATCGCCGGAATCCGCGCGAAAAGCCCTTGATAAAGCTCTAGCGGTGAAGCGGTCTAATCCTTTAGCCGGTATACCGGTGACGGGTTCGGCAAGATCGGAGCGGTTTATTCCTACCGCAATGCCTTCATCCAGTAACGCGCCTCGTCCAAATATTCAGGGCGTGCTCAGCAACGCACCTATTAAAAAAGAAGATGGGACAAGTAAGGGGGTCGCCCCGGTTATTCAGGGCAAACCGCGCGTTGCGCCTCTTACGCCGCTCGAGTCGCAAAAGCCATCGCCTGCTCCCGCGAGTACCGCCCCTTCGGCTCCGCCGAAAAATAAGCCAGTAGCGTTGCCGGTATCAAGCGCGCCGTCCCCGGCAAGACCTGTGTTGCCCGCAAGGGCTCCGGAAAATTTACCCATGGTGGAGCCGGAAGATTTACCTGCGGTTAGGTTGCCGAAAATTCCGTCGCGCCCCGCTAAAAAAACCTCGACATCTTTTCAAGGGGCGGCTTCTTCCGTGCCCGTTACTTTGAACATGGATCGGATTCAAGACGAGGTTAAACGTAATAAAATTGCAGCGCAGGCGGATATTGATGAGCGCTTGGCAAACCTCAAAAAACGTTCAACAAGTAAAAATTAACCGCGCATCGGCGATAGTAATATGGACGCGAGTGCACATATTAAACAACTCGTTGAGAGCTCCGCTGTGTTATCTGAGGCTGAGCGTAAAGAATGGCTTGATTTGCTTCCGTTTATGAACGATAAACAGCAGTCGGAGCTGCTTTTGATTTTACAACCCCCCGTTACCGGGGATGCGGGGGCCATAATCTCTGCGTCGTCTTCGCCTGTTCAACCGGCGTTATCGGTTCCATCCACGCCTCCTGTTTCTGCCTCGGTAATCGGTCAGTCGATGAACGCTGTGCCGCCCGATGCGCCAGGCGCCAATCTTCCTCCAGCATCTGCAACAACTGTGTCGGCCTTTTTGAATAAGAATTTTGCTTCTGAACTACACCGCGGGTCCATGCCCGGCAGTTTTAAAACAGAAAGCATAGCCCAGCCATCGCAGGCTCAATCGCTTTCGTCGCCGACATTGCCCGAAACTGCCCCCGCTGCCCAGGTCAAGTTTGCAGATCCTGTTCAGGCAACCTCGGCCCCGGCGTCTCCTGCTGCTTCACTACCGTCGTTTGGGACTATTAAGGAGCAAAAGAAAACTTCTACCTCGCCTGCCGTACCGCCTCTGGCGCAGAAGCGGGATGGGCCTCTCGGTTCTGTTTTACCGACAGCGGCCGGAGTCGACGCGCCGGAGCAACGTGAGCCGGTTATAAACGTGCAAAGTCTAGAGGCGGTGCGCATGTTGAACGTTGCGACTTTGCGGGGTAAGGGTGTCATGAACTTGGAGACTGAGCTTAAGGGTTTATGTGAAAAGTTCGGTTATTTTTCGGTACAGTTTGCCTTTGAACAGTCGCCGTTGTATCAAGCGTACATTGCGGTTGGCGCTCGAATTTTGAAGGATTACCAAACCTTCGAAGAGGTCCAGGCGGCTTTGGCGGCCGCCGGCAGGCCGTATTTGGCGAAACCCGAATTTGAAGAGTTTAGCGATTTACTTCGTCGGCTCAAAGGGCACGCATAGCAAGCGGAATTTGGCCCGGTGCATGGTATACTTATAGTAGGTGCCGATGTGCTAATGGTCACGAATGATGCGGATGATGCTGATATCCGCCATGTACGAATTAGTATTATCCGTAGCATTCGTATAAATTTGTAGATTAGCGTCTTCCTGTTATGCAATTTCCGGTTCCACAATTTACCGACGTCGAAGATACCATTATTGGCAGCTTAACTGTTAAACAGTTTTTAATTCTGCTTGGGACTATGGGTATGGTTTTCTTCTTTTACTCCGTCACCAAGGACCTCTACGTGACCGGTGCCGCAGCGGTTTTAATAGGTATACCAGGGTTGGTAACTACGTTCGGGCAGTTCAACGGAAGGCCTATGTATTCGTCCGCGCGAGTATTTTTAAACTTTTGGACCAGGCCAAAGTTTTTTATTTTTCGCAAGCAAGCGACAACGGACGGGGTGTCGGATGTAAAAAGCTTAGAACAGTCGACACAGCCGGTGTCTACTGAACCGGGGGAAAGTCCCCGAAATCGGCTGCGGAAGATACAGTACCAGCTGGAACAACGCGCTAAACAAGAAGACGAAATTTTGGGCGGTTTGCGCAAAACAACTTCGACAGGTCTGCCGACCGCCGCGCAGCCGGCTGCAAAGCCTTAAGGTTTTACTCAAATAATTTTTAGTTCCGGTTTTGGTCGGAGCTTGTCGGCTCGACGATTATACTACTTCATTTTATGGCACAAGAGATGCAAAAACCAACACAGACGAACGCGCAACCCACCCATACCACTTTGCGCATTTCCGAAATTCGGGATGATTTAGTTATTATGCAAGACGGTACGCTTCGGGCAGTATTGGCTATTTCTTCAACAAACTTCGATTTAAAAAGCGAAGAAGAGCAGAACGGTATTGTGTATGGATACCAGCGCTTTTTAAATTCTGTCGAGTTCCCTATACAAGTGCTCATGCAGAGCCGTCGTTTGGATATTGCCGATTATGTGGAACGTTTGAAAATTGCCACCCAGCGTCAAACCAACGAACTTCTAAAAATGCAAGCGCAATACTATGTGGAGTTTATAGCGCAGCTGGTCGCCGATGCCAATGTTATGAGCAAGAGTTTTTATATTATCGTGCCGCTGTCGCAGAGTGTATTGCCGCAGTCGGGTGGCTTTCTCTCCAAAATATTCGGGGGTGGAGCTGCTAAACAGGCTAATCAGAAATTGGAGAATATTCATCGATACGCCGAGCAATTACAGCAGCGGGTGGATACCGTAGTTAGTAATATATCGGGTTTGGGTTTAAAGGTTGCCCGGCTAGACACTGGCGCATTAATTGAGTTGTATTACAATTCATATAATTTTGAGTCGGCTCCCGCGTTGGATAGTAATAGTTTGGGGGACATAAAAATTCTCAATTCTCCCAACGTGGGCGCGTCCGCGGCCCCAAAAAAGTAGAGAATCTTGAGCGTATAGTTCGATATTGTATATGACTTGTTATTTGTGATTTGATTTATTATCTGATTTTATGGGATTATTTTCAACTTCAACACCGGAGCAGGTGGCAGCCGAAAAGGCTAAGCTCGAAGCTGCCCGAGCGACCGCCGATGCCACAAAAAAGCTGGCGGAGGTAGATAAAATTTATCATGAAGGCTTAACTTCATTGAAGGATTTGTTATCTCCGGCGGCCATTCGTTTTGAAAGTTCTTATTTTTTGTTGAACAGTAAGTACGGG